>NZ_JBEOVH010000028.1:0-9363 GCF_040295385.1 Streptomyces sp. NPDC002825 | reverse complement strand
CGGAAGTTGGGGGCGATACCGGGCTCGGGACCGGGCTGGCCCGTGCGGCTCCTGGAGGAGTGCGCGCTGACCCATCTCCTCGACCGGGCGTGGCTGGCGGCGGACCGGCTGCCCGCCCCGCTCGCGACGACGGTACGGACCCGGGTGGGCCTCACCGCCCCGGTCGGCGGCGTCCCGGTGCGCGACCACTGGCTGGTCCTCGCCCAGTACGACGCGGCGGACTCCCGGCTGACCACCCGTCGGATCTGGCTGCACGGCACGACGACCGGCCGCACCGCGCTCCTGCTCTCCTTCGGGGCGGCCGGCAGAGCGCCCCAACTCGCCCTTCCCGTGGGCGCGCTGCTCGACGGCGAGCTGACCCCGCACACCGGCGCCGGCCAGGTGCGGGCGGAGCCGGGCGAGCAGTTCGTCCCGGTCGCGGGTCCTGTCGCCCCGCCGGCGGGCGGACCTGTCGGCGCGGCGCTCGACGCGTATGGCCGCGCGCTGTCCGAGGACCCGTGGCTGGAGTCCTGGCCGGTGACGCTGAGCGGGGTGGTCCCGGCCCGTGCGGAGTACGGCTGGCAGCTCGCCGACGCCGACGGCCGCGAGGCGCTGCCCCTGACGCCCGCCGCCCAGTCCCGGCCCGGTCTGTGGCGCCTGGTCGCGCTGTCGGGCGGCGCTCCGGTGACCGTCTTCGGGGAGTGCGGGCACCGGGGGTTCACCCCGCTCGCCGCCTGGTCGCCGGAGACCCCGGGCGAGACGGTTCCCCTGATATGACCTCCGGCCACCGCGCCCCGACGCACGGGAGGAGCCCGATGGACACCACCACGACCACCTCGACCACGCCCCGCGCCGACGACGCGTCCTGGGAGGAGCTCGTCAGCTCGGCGCTCCTCGGCACGGACCGGCGGCCGCCCGCCGGGCTCGCGGGCTCGACGGCGGCCCGGGACGTGCCGGGTGCGCTGCTCGACGCGGCGGCGCTGCACACCGTACGGCGCAGGGCGGGGCTGCGGCCCGGTCCCGCCGCGGCCCTGCCGGAGCCCGCGCCGGAGGACCCTCGCGCGCCGCTGCCCGAGGCCGCCCGGCGCCGCCTCGACCAGCTGCTCGCCGGCCGGGCCGCGCCTTCGCCCGCCGGGCGGCGCGGGGCCGCCCCCGACCTGGCCGAGCTGCTCCCCCAGTGGCTGACCCTCGCCAACCGGTACGGGTACAAGGCGTCGGCCGCCGCCCTGCCGGCGCTGCTCGACGCGGCGAGGGCCCGCACCGACCTGCGGCCCCAGGCGCTGCGCCTGGCCGGTCCGCGCGGGCTGTGGCTGGCCCGGCTCAACCCCGAGTGGAGGTTCGCCCTCCGGGGCACGGGCGCGGGAGGCCGCCTGCCGTCCCCGCGGGACCCGGAGGGGGTCCGGGCTCTGTGGGACGAGGGCCTGTTCGCCGAGCGGGTCGCCCTCCTCGCGGCCGTACGGGCCGAGGATCCGGCTGCCGGTCTCGCGCTGCTCGCGTCGACCTGGTCCGCCGAGCGGGCGGAGGACCGGCTGATGTTCCTGGACTCGCTGCGGAGCGGGCTCTCCGACGCCGACGAGGAGTTCCTGGAGGAGGCCCTCGGCGATCGGAGCCGTAACGTCCGGGCCACCGCCGCCGAACTGTTGTCCGCCCTGCCTGCCTCCGCTCTCGCGGGCCGGATGGCGGTCCGGGCGGCCACCTGCGTCGGTCTCGACCGGACGGCTCCGGTGCCGACGGTCGCGGTCGAGGCCCCGCACGAGTGCGACGCGGCGATGCAGCGGGACGGGCTGGTGGCGACGCCTCCGGCGGGCCGGGGCGAGCGTTCCTGGTGGCTGGGCCAGCTCGTCGAGGCGGCGCCGCTGGCCTCCTGGCCGGCCAGGTTCGGGGGCCGCACCCCGGAGGAGATCGTGGCGCTGCCGGTCGCCGACGACTGGCAGGGCGAGCTGCACGCGGCCTGGTGCCGGGCGGCCGTGCGCCAGCGGGACCCGGCCTGGTCGCGGGCGCTGCTCGGCTCCCCCGCGATCCCGCCCGCGACGGGCCCCGGCACCTCGTCCCTGGCCGAGCGGGCCCAGCTCCTGTCGACTCTGCCCGTGGAGGAGCGGGCGCGGTGGGTCGCCTCGTTCGTCGCGGCCCACGGTCTCTCGGAGGCGTTCCAGCTGCTCGGCGTCTGCGCCGTGCCGTGGGCGGAGCCGCTGGGCGAGGCGGTGGTCGACGCGCTCGACATCGCGCGGGAGGCGGGCAGTTACCCGTGGAGCTTCAGCGGGGTGATGGGCCTGGCTGAGCGCTGCCTCGCCCCGGAGGCGGCGCGGCAGCTGGAGTCGCTGACGGCCCGCCCCGACGAGGCCGAGGACCACTCCCCCGGCGCGGGCGACTACTGGGCGGAGGCCTTCCAGCGCCTGGTCTCGACGCTACGGCTCCGCGCCGCGATGCACGCGGAACTCACCCCACCGGACGCCTGACGGCTACCGGACGCCGTACGCCCACCGAACTCCGCACCGCCGCCCGACCCCGTACGGCCCCCGGACCCCGCACCGCCCCCGGACCCCGTACGGCCCCCGGACACGCACCGCCGTTCCCGTCCCGCACCACCGTCCGGCTCCTGAGGCGCCGGTCCGGCCGATCCCCCGTGCCGGTACTACCCGAGCCGGGACCGCCCTCCGCCGGGGCGGTTCCCCGCCGGAACGGGACAGGGCCCTCACGAACGGGAAGGCCCTGTCACCGCATGCGCACCGCGCAGCGGATCACGCGGCGACGCGGACGTTCGCGTTCACCCAGTCGACGATCGACGCGGTCGTCGCGCCCGGCGTGAAGATCTCCGCGACGCCCTTCTCCTTCAGCGGCGGGATGTCCGCGTCGGGGATGATGCCGCCGCCGAAGACCTTGATGTCCTCCGCGTCGCGGTCCTTGAGGAGCTCCAGGACCTTCACGAACAGCGTGTTGTGCGCTCCGGAGAGGATCGAGAGGCCGATCGCGTCGGCGTCCTCCTGGATCGCGGTGTCGACGATCTGCTCGGGCGTCTGGTGGAGCCCGGTGTAGATGACCTCCATGCCGGCGTCGCGGAGTGCCCGCGCGATCACCTTGGCCCCGCGATCGTGACCGTCGAGACCCGGCTTGGCGACCACCACGCGGATCGGACCGCTCACACCCATGACTGCCTCCACATGCGACCCCCGCGCCTCGTTGCCGGGGAGGTGAACGAACGTTATCCCCAGCATCCCGCACCCGGCCGTTTCGCGGTGGCCACCGAGGGGGAAATCACACGTGGGACATGTTCGCTCTGCGCCGTCCCCGCTCACGGGCCCTTCTCCTGGGCCCACCAGCCGCGAGCGGGGCCGGTCGCGAAGGGAGCCGCGACGAGGTCGCCGCGCCCCCGTGCCGCCGTCCGTGCGGCGCGGGGGCGCGGCGGGCCGGGGTAGCGCTCGCGCCCCGCGTGCCGTTCGGGAGGCCGGCCATGGAGCTCGGCAAGGTCACCGCCCTGATGAAGGCCACCGCGCTGGAAGTCGCGATCCTCACCGGCCATCTCGTCCTCTACCCGTCCGGGATCGTCGCCGAGCGGCTCTCCCCCGGCGAACCGGCCACGACGATCACCCCGGACAGCCGCCCGGTCCTCCTCCTGCACGGTTTCGTCGACAACCGTTCGGTCTTCGTCCTGCTCCGCCGTTCCCTCACCCGGCACGGCCGTGACTGCGTCGAGTCGCTCAACTACTCCCCGCTCACCTGCGACCTGCGGGCCGCCGCAGAACTGCTCGGCCGCCGGGTGGACGAGATCCGCGCCCGCACCGGACACGCCGAGGTCGACATCGTCGGGCACAGTCTGGGCGGGCTGATCGCCCGCTATTACGTGCAGCGACTCGGCGGCGACACACAGGTGCGCACCCTGGTCACGCTCGGCACCCCGCACTCCGGCACCACGGTCGCTCCGCTCGCCGACGCCCATCCGCTGGTGCGGCAGATGCGGCCCGGTTCGGAGGTCCTGCGGGAGCTCGCGGAGCCCGCGCCGGGCTGCCGGACCCGCTTCGTGAGTTTCTGGAGCGATCTGGACCAGGTGATGGTGCCGGTGGAGACGGCTCGTCTCGACCATCCCGACCTGCTCGTGCACAACGTGCGGGTGAGCGGCATCGGCCATCTCGCGCTGCCCGTGCATCCGACGGTGGCCGCCGGGGTCCGGGAGGCCCTGGACGCCGGCGGTCCGGCCGCCTCCGGAGCCCGCGAAGAGGGGACGGGCGCGACCTCCGTCGCCTGACCGCACGACACCGTTCTTCGAACGTTCATCGAACACAAGGCCAAAGCTCTCCACCCGAGCTGGCAAAAGACGGTCGATTGCCCGTTTCCTACGGGCCCAAACCCCTCCGAAGATTGTCCGCCGCGCGTACCGCCGGGTACAGTCGCGCCACTGCTTACCCCCGGGACACCCCTCACGGGCCCGCCCCGGACTGGTCCTGCTGCCGAGGCGAGAGAGACGTTGGTGAACGACCAGCACCCCCACGCCGGGTACGTCGGAGACGGCCCCCACTCCACCGGCAGTTTCGCCATCGACCCGCTGTTCGGCGCCTACCCCGGCGGTCAGGCCGACCACAGCGGCCAGTGGGACCTCGGCCAGTACGCGGCCACCGGCACGTACGCGACGACGGGGCAGTACGACACCACCGGGCAGTACGACACCACCGGGCAGTACGACACGACCGGCCAGTGGGACACCACGGGCCAGTGGAACGCCGCTGCCCCCGGCTACGACGCCACCGGCACGTACGCGACCACCACGACGCAGTACGACACCACCGGTCAGTGGGACGCCTCCGCCTGGACCGAGGCCCAGCACACCGGCCAGTACGAGACCGCGCACGCCGGCACGTACGCCGCCCAGGGCACCTACGGCTACGAGGCCTACGACGCCACCGGCCAGTGGGCCGCCCCCGCCTTCGCCACCGAGACCGGCGCCTTCGACGCCACCGCGTGGAACCACGCGGCCGCGGAGCCCGAGACGCTCGTCCCCCAGCAGTACACGCCGCAGGCCGAGCACACCGCCGAGTTCGCCTTCGAGTACGGCGCCGACGAGGCCGACGAGACGTACGCCCGGGCCGACGACCTGGCCGAGGCCGGGGAGCCGGAGGCCCTCGAAGCCTTCGAGGACGGCGAGGACGACGCGTACGACGGCTACGAGAGCGCTGGCGGTTACGAGAGCTCTGACGGTTACGACGGCTACGACGGTGACGAAGGCGACGACCTCACGGTCGACGGGCCGGCCGTCGAGGTCCGTACCGACCCGGCCCTCGCCGGCCGCCCCGTGCGCCGCTCCTCCGGCGGCAGCCGCGGCCGTCGCCGTACCCCCGCCAAACGGTCCGCGCTGCTGACCGTGGCCGTCCCCTCCGCCTGCGTCATGGGAGTCGCCGGCATCGCCGCCGCCTCCGTCGGCGGCCTCACCGGCCCCACCACGACCGGCGGGCAGAAGGACGACACGACCGCGCTCGCCGCCGCGGACCCGGCCTCGGTCAAGCCGGTCGCCGCCAACACCGCGCTCGACACCCAGCTCGCCGCGCTCAGCGCCGACGCCCGCGACTTCGGCGACCGCGCCAGCCGCACCCAGGAGCGCATCGACCTCCGCGCCCGCCAGGCCGCCGAGAAGAAGAAGCGCGAGGAGGAGGCGGCGCGCAAGGAGGCCATGCGCCCCAAGTTCCTGCTGCCGGTGAAGCTGCACCAGCTCAGCGCCCGGTTCGGCCAGGCAGGCGTCAACTGGATGTCGCTGCACACCGGCATCGACTTCCCCGTCCAGTACGGCACCCCCGTGATGGCCGCGACCGACGGCACCGTCCGTACGCAGTGGAACAGCGCCTACGGCAACATGGCGATCGTGACCGCCCCCGACGGCACCGAGACCTGGTACTGCCACCTGAGCAGCACCAAACTCCGCTCGGGGTACGTCAAGGCCGGCGACGTCATCGCGTACTCCGGCAACTCCGGCAACTCCACCGGCCCGCACCTCCACTTCGAGGTCCGGCCCGGCGGCGGCTCCGCGATCGACCCGCTGCCCTGGCTGCGCAGCCACGGCCTCGACCCGACCAGCTGAGCCTTCCCCCGCGTTCGTACTTCGTACGGGAAAGGGCCCCGGCAGCTGCTGCCGGGGCCCTTTCCCGTATCGCCGTACCGTCTCGCTACAGCTTCTCGACCGGCGCGTACCGCAGCAGCAGCCGCTTCGGCTTCTCGTCGCCGAAGTCGATCGTCGCCTGGGCGTCCGAGCCCCCACCGGTCACCGACACCACCGTGCCGAGACCGAACTGGTCGTGCGTCACGCGGTCGCCGACCTGCAGGGAGATCACCGGCTTCTCGCCGGCGCGCCGGGTGGCGAAGCCGGAGGGGCCGGAGCGCGCGCGGGAGGAGGACAGCGAGGAGGTGATCCCCGAGGTCGGGCCGGCGGGCTTCGCCATCGGACCGGTCCGCTTCCACTCCAGGTACGTGGGCGGGATCTCCTCCAGGAAGCGCGAGGCCGGGTTGTACGAGGGCTGGCCCCAGGCGCTGCGCATCGACGAGCGGGTGAGGTAGAGCCGCTCACGCGCGCGCGTGATGCCCACGTACGCCAGGCGCCGCTCCTCCTCCAGCTCCTTCGTCTGCCCGAGGGCGCGCATGTGCGGGAAGACGCCGTCCTCCATGCCGGTGAGGAACACCACCGGGAATTCCAGACCCTTGGCGGTGTGCAGGGTCATCAGGGTGATGACGCCCCGGCCCTCCTCGTCCTCGTCCGGGATCTGGTCGGAGTCGGCGACCAGGGCGACCTGCTCCAGGAACTCGGCGAGGGTCGCGGGCTCCTCGCCGCGCTCCTGCTCGAACTCGAGGGCCACGGCGGCGAGTTCCTGCAGGTTCTCGATCCGGGTCTCGTCCTGCGGGTCGGTCGAGGCCTGCAGCTCGGCCAGATAGCCGGTCCGCTCCAGTACGGCCTCCAGGACTACGGCGGGGCCCGCGCCGGACTCGGCGACGGTGCGCAGCTCGTCCATGAGCGCGTTGAACCGCTTCACCGCGTTCGCCGAGCGGGCCGCCATGCCGTACGCCTCGTCGACCCGCTTGAGGGCCTGCGGGAAGGTGATCTTCTCGCGCAGGGAGAGGGCGTCGATCATCGCCTCGGCGCGCTCGCCGATGCCCCGCTTCGGGACGTTGAGGATGCGGCGCAGCGGCACGTTGTCCTCGGGGTTGGCGAGGACCCGGAGGTACGCCAGGACGTCCCGGACCTCCTTGCGCTCGTAGAAGCGCACGCCGCCGACGACCTTGTAGGGCAGTCCGACGCGGATGAAGATCTCTTCGAAGACGCGGGACTGGGCGTTGGTCCGGTAGAAGACGGCGACGTCCCCGGCCTTGGCGTCGCCCGCGTCGGTGAGCCGGTCGATCTCGTCGGCGACGAACTGGGCCTCGTCGTGCTCGGTGTCGGCGACGTAGCCGGTGATCTGCGATCCGGCGCCCGCGTTCGTCCACAGGTTCTTGGGACGGCGGGACTCGTTGCGCTCGATGACGGCGTTGGCGGCGGAGAGGATCGTCTGGGTGGAGCGGTAGTTCTGCTCCAGGAGGATCGTCGTCGCGTCCGGGTAGTCCTCCTCGAACTGGAGGATGTTGCGGATGGTCGCGCCGCGGAAGGCGTAGATCGACTGGTCGGCGTCGCCGACGACGCACAGCTCGGCCGGGCCGAGGTCCTCGTAGCCGGTGCCGACCAGCTCGCGCACGAGGGTGTACTGGGCGTGGTTGGTGTCCTGGTACTCGTCGACGAGGACGTGGCGGAAGCGGCGGCGGTAGTGCTCGGCGACGTCCGGGAACGCCTGGAGCAGGTGGACCGTCGTCATGATGATGTCGTCGAAGTCCAGGGCGTTGGCCTCGCGCAGCCGCGCCTGGTACATCCGGTACGCCTCGGCGAGCGTCTTCTCGAAGCCGTCGGCGGCCTGGTCGGCGAAGGTCTCCTCGTCGATCAGCTCGTTCTTCAGGTTCGAGATCTTGGCGCTGAACGACTTCGGCGGGAACTTCTTCGGGTCGAGGTCCAGGTCCCGGCAGACCAGCGACATCAGCCGCTTGGAGTCGGCGGCGTCGTAGATCGAGAAGGAGGAGGTGAAGCCGAGCTTCTTCGACTCGCGGCGCAGGATGCGGACGCAGGCGCTGTGGAAGGTCATCACCCACATCGCGTTCGCCCGCGGTCCGACGAGCTGCTCGACGCGCTCCTTCATCTCGCCGGCGGCCTTGTTCGTGAAGGTGATCGCCAGTATCTGGCCGGGGTGCACATGCCGGGTGGCCAGGAGGTGGGCGATGCGGTGGGTGAGGACCCGGGTCTTGCCGGAGCCGGCACCGGCGACGATGAGCAGCGGGGTGTCGGTGTGGACGACGGCGGCGCGCTGCTGCTCGTTCAGCCCCTCCAGGAGCGCGGCGGCGTCCACGACGGGCCGGGGGTGGCCGTCGCGGTAGTGCGTGTCCCGGGCGGGCGGGGGCGCGTCGAAGTGCTCCCCGAAGAGGTCGTGCGGGACCTCCTCCGTGGCCGGGGAGCCGTGCTCGTCGCTCTCGGGGTCCTCGGGCGGGGGCGGGGGCTCCTCCGAGTGGTTCTGGAGGCTCGCCAGGAAGCTGTCGTCAAAGAGGCTGCTCATCGCCTCACGAGTCTAGGACGCCCCACCGACATCCGGGCCCGCCTTCGGGACGGAGGCTGTGGAAGCGCTCACACCCAGAGGGTCGCGATGAAGATGTTCGCCATGGTCAGACCGCCGACGGCACCGAAGAGGCCCTTGTCGACCCGCTCCTCGTCCCGCTTGACGTAGACCAGGCCCAGGATCACGACGAGGATCGCCAGCTTGATGCCGACCTTGAGGTTGTTCACGGTGTGGTCGTCGGCCTGGTTGAGGCCGACCAGCGCGACGCCCGTGACCAGCATGGTCAGCGCGCCGTGCAGCATCGCGGGGACGAAGCGGGCCGTACCGGCGCCCATCGCCTTCATCTGGGTGAGGAAACCGCCGAGCAGGGAGGCGATGCCGATGATGTGCAGGGCGACGAAGACATTGATGAGTACGTCCATGGGCCGGAGCCTAACCGGGGCCCTAGCACCGCTCCCCGGCCGGGTCCACTCACCCCGCCGCTTCGGTCGGACGGCTGCCGGAATGACCCCGGCCCCTCACTCCGGGCGAAAGAGTTCGGTCCCCGACACGTCAACTGGCGCCAATAACGTTCAACTCCCCGTCCGGCCGTGACCCCCGGTTTAGCGTCCTCCACCAGGTGACCGGCTCCCCACCACCGCCGGCGATCCGGCGGCCGTCGGTCACCCCCGCCGAGAAAACCCGGTGGCGGTCCGTCTCCCCTGTGCGGCCCGCCGTCGGCCCGGCGGGCACCGTCCCCCTCAGGGAAGAGGATGTGACCCGCCCTCGTGGCAGCGCACCG
>NZ_JBEOVH010000027.1:0-128418 GCF_040295385.1 Streptomyces sp. NPDC002825 | reverse complement strand
AGCGGTCCTGGCCCGGGGTACCGAAGAGGTACAGGATCAGGTCCTGGTCGAGGGTGATGCGGCCGAAGTCCATGGCGACGGTCGTCGTCGTCTTGCCGCCGGTGTGCGTCAGATCGTCGATGCCGGCCGACGCGGAGGTCATGACGGCTTCGGTACGCAGCGGGTTGATCTCCGAGACGGCGCCGACGAACGTGGTCTTGCCCACGCCGAAGCCACCCGCCACCACGATCTTCGCGCTGGTGGTCGATCTGGCCGCGCCGCCGCTAGAGCTTGCGAAGTCCACTGAGCACCCTTTCGAGCAGTGTCACGTCCGGCGTGCCGCCGGTCTCTCCGTTGCCCGGCTGGTGGATCGCCACCATGCCGGCCTCCGCCAGGTCGGCCACGAGGATCCGGGCGACACCGAGCGGCATCGACAGGAGGGCCGACACCTCGGCCACCGACTTGACCTCGCGGCAGAGGTGGCAGATCCGCTGGTGCTCCGGCAGGAGCGTGGCGAGGTGCGCCGGGTCGGCCGTGGTGCTGACCAGCGCCTCTATGGCGAGCTGATAGCGCGGCCGGGTCCGGCCGCCGGTCATCGCGTACGGACGCACCAGCGGCTGGTCGCCCTCGTGTCCGTACTCGTCGACTGAAGCGCCGTACGGATCGTGAGAGGCGGGGGGCGGGGTCATGAATCCTCCGGGCGTGACAGCAAGACATCTGCCGTCTGATGGGGCCGGTGGGGGGCCGGGTGGGGCGGCCGGACGATGAACAGTGCCCAGAACGGTACGGAGGGGCGTACCGCCCTCGGGTCGGTCGGTGCGGACGGAAGTGGGGTCCGTCCGCCGTGCGTGACCTAGTGGAGCAGGCTGCCCTGGAGCTCCGCACGGAGATCCGGGGTGAGGACGCTGCCGGCCCGGTCGACCAGCAGCGCCATCTCGTAGCCCACGAGGCCGATGTCGCACTCGGGGTGTGCGAGCACGGCCAGCGAGGAGCCGTCGGACACCTGCATGAGGAAGAGGAAGCCGCGCTCCATCTCCACCACGGTCTGCGCGACGGGTCCGCCCTCGAAGATCCGGGACGCGCCCGCGGTCAGCGAGGTCAGTCCGGATGCGACCGCCGCCAGCTGGTCGGCGCGGTCGCGGGGGAATCCTTCGGACATGGCCAGCAGGAGTCCGTCGGCGGAGACCACCACCGTGTGGGACACCCCGGGGGTGTTGTCCACGAAGTTGGTGATCAACCAGTTCAGATTCTGCGCCGCCTGGCTCATCGCGTTCAACTAACGCTCCTGCTGATGGTTCGGACCGAGGTGGTGGCTACCCGTGGTCGAGTTGCCGGCCTGGCGGCCCTGCTGGATGCCGCGGCGCAGATTCGTGAGCCGGCCGCGGACGTCGTCGGGTGCACGCGAGACCTGGGGGCCGGCCGTGTGGGCCTGCTCCTGTGCGGTCCCGGGTACGAGGTTGGCCTTCGGCACACGGCGCGGAAGGCCGGAGGTGGTGACGCCGCCGGCCGCGGGCTTGCGCACCCGCTCCGCCTGGCGCACCAGCTCGTCGTTGGGCGAGGTCCGCCAGGCGGCCCCGCCGTTCTGGCGGCCGTCGGCGGCCGGGTCACCGGCCGGACGGGGTGCCGGAGCGGACGGCTGCGACACGACCGGGGTCGGCATCGTCTGCGTCAGGTCCACCTGCTGGGGGGCCTGCTGCTGCGCCTGCTCCTGCGGGTACCAGTTGGTCTCCAGGTTCTCGTACAGCGGGGTACGAGCCTCGCCCGCGCCACCGGCCGGCGGCAGGGCCTCCGGACGGCGCGGCTGCTGGAGCTGCGGCTGCTGCGGGCGGGCCGGCTCGGCCGGACGCGGAGCACCGAAGTCCTCACCGGTCCGCTGACGCGGCGCCGACGGCTGGGCCTGCTGCTGCGCCTGCGGTACGAAGGGCTGCCGGCCGAACTGCTGCTGCTGGCCGCCCTGGTACGCCTGCGGGGCCTGCTGCTGCGGGGCCTGCGGCTGCTGCGGGGCACCGAAGTCGGGTCGCGGGAACTGGCCGGTGGAGCCGGGACCCTGCGGGGCGCCGAAGTCGGGGCGCGGGAACTGCGCCGTCGACGCCGGGTCCTGCTGGTACGCCTGCGGGTCCTGCTGGTAGGCCTGCGGGTCCTGCTGGTACGCCTGCTGCTGCGGGGCCTGCTGCTGCGGGGCACCGAAGTCCGGACGCGGGAACTGGCCCGTGGAACCGGGACCCTGCGGAGCCGCCGGCCCGCCGAACAGGCCCGCCGGCTCCGGCTCCTCGTGACCGCGCGGGGCGTCCAGCGGGGACATCTCCTGCTGCGGGCGCCGGACCGGCTGCTGCTGCGGGTCGTTGCCCCAGCTCGCGGCCTGCGGGCGCTGCGGCTGGGGGTTGCCGCCGGGCAGCTCGGCGCGCGGGAAGTCGTAACCGCCCTGCTGCTGGCTCTGCTGGCCCTGCGGCTGCTGCTGCTGCTGCTGCGCCGCGGGTCCGGGCTGGTTGCCCCACACGTCCGTACGGGACGGGATGGCGCTCGCGGCGCCGCCGATGAGACCGCCCCCGCCGGGGCCCGGACGCAGCGCGTCGGGCGACTGGGGAGCCTGCGGGGCCTGCGGGGCCTGCGGAGCCTGGGGGGCCTGGGGGGCCTGCGGCATCCGGCCGGTCTGGTCCAGCTGCGCGTTCTGCGGCTGCGGGGTGCGGGACTGCGGAGCGCCCTGCGGGCCGCCGGCGAGCGGGGCGCCGTCACGGGCGGGCAGCGCGGCCCGGGGACCGCCCGCACCGACCTGACCGCGCGCGGCACCGGCACCGGCGCCGAGACGGCCGGCCGCCGAGGCGCCGCCCTGGCCCGGACGTCCGCCCGGGAGGCCCGGAGCACCGGGACCGCCGGCCGCGCCGGGGCCGCCGGGGAGACGGCCGCCGGGGGCGGAGGCACCCTGCGGCATCGCGCCCTGGCCGCCCGCGCCCGGCTTGGGCATGGGCTTCTTGCCGCCCTGGGCGACGTCGACGGGGAGCATGACGAGCGCGGTGGTGCCGCCCGAGTCGGACGGGCGCAGCTGGATCCGGATGCCGTGTCGCAGGGACAGGCGGCCGACCACGAACAGACCCATGCGGCGGGAGACCGAGACGTCCACGGTGGGAGGCGACGCGAGCCGCTCGTTGATCGCGGCGAGGTCCTCGGGGGAGAGGCCGATGCCGGTGTCGTGGATCTCGACGAGCACGCGGCCGTCGGGCAGCGCGTGACCGGTGACCCGGACCTTGGTCTGCGGGGAGGAGAACGAGGTGGCGTTCTCGAGCAGCTCGGCGAGGAGGTGCACGAGGTCGTTGACGACGCGGCCGGCGACCTCGGTCGCCGGGACCGCGGCCAGTTCGATGCGCTCGTACTGCTCCACCTCGGAGGCGGCGGCACGGAGGACGTCGACCAGCGGGACCGGACGGGTCCAGCGGCGGCCCGGCTCCTCACCCGCGAGGACGAGGAGGTTCTCACCGTTACGGCGCATACGCGTCGCGAGGTGGTCGAGCTTGAACAGCGAGGAGAGCTGGTCCGGGTCGGCCTCGCGGGACTCCAGCTCGGAGATGAGCGAGAGCTGACGCTGGATGAGGCCCTGGGAACGGCGCGAGAGGTTGGTGAACATCGCGTTGACGTTGCCCCGGAGGAGGGCCTGCTCGGCGGCGAGGCGGACCGCCTCGCGGTGCACGTCGTCGAAGGCCGCGGCCACCTGGCCGATCTCGTCCCGGGAGTGCACACCGACGGACTCGACGGAGGTGTCGACGTCCTGCGGGTCGGACTCGGAGAGCTGCTTGACGAGCTCGGGCAGACGGTCCTGGGCGACCTTGGTCGCGGTGTCCTGGAGCCGGCGCAGCGAGCGGATCATGGACCGGGCCACGACGAAGGCACCGATGAGCGAGACGCCGAGGACGAGGAGGATCAGCGCACCGTTGATGATGGCGTCGCGCTGCGACTCCTGCTTCAGCTCACGGGCCATGGTCTCCATGTCACCGAGCAGACCTCGCTCGATGCGGTTCATGGCGGCGATCTTGGTGCTGTACTCGTCGGTGAAGTTCAGGTGACCGCGGCGCACCTGCTTGATCGCGCCGTCGGAGTTCAGCACGCGCTCGGCGTACTTGTTCGCGGCGTTGATCGACGGGTCGCCGCTGTTCAGCGACTCGGTCCGCTCGGCGGCGTCGCCACCGGCCGACTCGTAGATCGACTGGAAGGACTTGAGCTCGACGCCCTCACTGTTGAGGGCGGCCTCGCCGTAGAGGCGGTCACCCTGCGGGAGGTCGCCGGTCTGCTGGTCGTTCGGGGGGAGCGCGGACGCGATGATCGCCTGCTGGATGGAGGCGTACTCCTTGGCGGACGAGAACGCGGCGAGCGCGCGGGTCCGCTTGATCATCTCGGGGTTGCTGGTCGCCTGGGCCATGTCCTGCGACAGGCTGAGGAGCGAGCGGATGAGGCGGCTGTACGCCTCGACCGTCACCGAGTGGGAGACGCGCTTCTCGTAGGCGCTGCCGCGGATGGAGTGGAGCTCGGCGAGCTGCGAGGCGATCTGGCTGACGTTCTGGCGGATGCTGAGCAGCGCCTCGTCGCCCTCGGCGACCGGGATGTCCTCGGTCGCGTCGAGGAAGGCCTTGTACTCGCGGTCCGTCTTCCGGCGCGGGTTGGCGACCTGGTAGTCGCTCACCGGGCGGCCGTTGGCCAGCGGGCCGGCGGACAGGTCGCGCTCGGCCTGCAGGGCCTGCGCGAGGTCCGTCGCCTCACGGGTCAGCTTGGTGAGCAGCTGCATGTGGTCGAGCTGCTCCATGTCCTGGAGCGAGTCGCTGATGCGGATGCCGCCCAGGGTGGTCGCGGCGACCACGGGGAGGGTGAGGAGTGCGACCAGACGCGTGGAGATGCGCCAGTTGCGCAGGGCTATTCGCGGGCCGACCTCGTTCTCGGCGCGGGCCTTGGCGGGCGCGCCGGCCGGCTCGGCGGACTTGGCCGCGGAGCTGCCGCGCCTGCCGCCGTCACCGCCCTCGCCGGACGGTCCCTGACCCTGGTTCGGGGTGTGCGAGGCCGAGGGACCGCGGTCGGTCCCGGCACGCGGTTCCTGCTCCGCCGGAGCATCCGCTCGGCCCTGGCGGGCCTGGGGAGACCCCGAGCCATCCCTCTTGAAACGTCCCTGCACTAGCGTCGCAACCTCTGGACCAGGCGTCCTTCCGGGTGAACGGAGAGGACGGTGTCGGCGTCGATCGGGGCGCGGGGAGCGCCCCAGGTGGTCGTCGGTGACCGGCGCAGTTCCCCCTTCCCCGCCACTCGGCCGGCGCTGCGTTGCGCCCCCTGCGTGCCGGCTTGAAACCCGCGGCGGTGCGTGGAATTCCAGCACAGTGCCGGATCTCCAACAAGGGCCGCGTGTCGTGACGGGAGGGCTATGACAACGTGTGCACGAAACGTCACCCCATGTAGAAGATGATCACGGAGGATTCGGACTTATCCGGTCCAATGGTCGGGCATCCCCGTGTGTCCCAGTCGCCATGATCAGGAGCGGAATAGCTCATTCAGTGGCGGAATGTCCCTTTCCGTGGCTACCGGCGACCGTCCGTAATGCCCGGAATGTGTAGCCAGTGGTGAGCAAACTCACACCCGAATCGATGTCTCAGCCATGCATTCGAAGGGAATCGCATGTTTAGCCTGACGCTTTACACCCCTTCGCGCCCGTACGGGCGCCCCTCCCGGAACAAGGTCTGATCACCGCGATGAAGACGACGACGCTCCGCAAGACGGCCAACCCCCGCCGTTCCACCCTCGTCCACCTCTCGGACGCCGCAGACCTCGGCCGGGGCGCCCAGCCGGAGTACTCGGTCGAGCTCCCGGGCAACACGGCCAACCCGCGCCGCACGATCCTGATGAAGGCCCCGGCGCCGTACCAGCCCCAGCCGTACGCCACCGCGTCCCGCTGACCCCCGCGGGCCCCGCCCGCGTCACCTTCGTCATCACCCCCGCTGATATCGCCGGGCGGCCGCCCCTCGCCGCGTTAGCCTGGAGCGTCAGACTCCAGCCAGTACCAAGTGAGGGGCGACAGCACTCGTGCGCATCGCCAGATTCTCCATCGACGGCAATGTGGCCTTCGGCGCCGTCGAGGGCGAGGGGACCGTCGAGTCCGGCGGCCTCGTCCTCGACATCATCAAGGGCATCCCGTACACCGACTTCGAGCTCAGCGGCACCAAGGTCCCGCTCAGCAAGGTACGGCTCCTGCCGCCCGTGCTCCCCAACAAGGTCGTGGCCATCGGCCGCAACTACGCCGAGCACGCCGCCGAACTCGGCAACGAGGTCCCCGACGTCCCCGTCGCCTTCTTCAAGCCCACCACCTCGGTGATCGGCCCCGGCGACGCCATCGAGTACCCCTCCTTCTCCAACGAGCTGCACCACGAGGCCGAACTGGCCGTGGTCATCGGCCGCATGTGCCGCGAGGTGCCCCGCGAGCGCGTGAAGGACGTCATCTTCGGCTACACCTGCGCCAACGACGTCACCGCCCGCGACGCCCAGCAGCGCGAGAAGCAGTGGGCCCGCGCGAAGGGCTTCGACACCTCCTGCCCCCTGGGCCCCTGGGTGGAGACCGACCTCGACCCGAGCGACCTGACCATCCAGGCCACGGTCAACGGCGAACAGCGCCAGCTGGGTCGGACGAGCGACATGATCCGCTCCATCGAGGACCTGGTCGTCCACATCACCGAGGCCATGACGCTGCTCCCCGGCGACGTCATCCTCACCGGCACCCCCGCCGGGGTCGGCCCCCTCAACGTCGGCGACGAGGTCGCCGTCACCATCGAAGGCATCGGCACTCTCACCAATAAGGTGATCAAGCGTGGCTAACGCGAACTTCCCCAAGCTCTCGACTTCGCTCGAGCAGGGGACACCCCTACGCGTCCGTTTCTGTCCCTCGCCGACCGGCAACCCCCACGTGGGTCTGGTCCGCACCGCCCTCTTCAACTGGGCCTTCGCCCGGCACAACCAGGGCACCATGGTCTTCCGCATCGAGGACACCGACGCGGCTCGCGACTCCGAGGAGTCGTACAACCAGCTGCTCGACTCCCTGAAGTGGCTGGGCCTCGACTGGGACGAGGGCCCCGAGATCGGCGGCCCCCACGCGCCGTACCGCCAGTCGCAGCGGATGGACATCTACAAGGACGTCGCCGACAAGCTGCTCGCCGGCGGGTACGCGTACCACTGCTTCTGCACCGCCGTGGAGCTGGAGGCCCGCCGTGACGCCGCCCGCCTGGCCGGCAAGCCGTCCGGTTACGACGGCACCTGCCGCAACCTGAGCGCCGAGCGCATCGAGCGCTACCGCGCCGAGGGCCGCGAGTCCATCGTCCGCTTCAAGATGCCCGACGAGCCGATCACCTTCACCGACCTGGTCCGCGGCGAGCTCACCTTCACCCCGGACAACGTGCCGGACTACGGCATCCTCCGGGCCAACGGCGCCCCGCTCTACACCCTGGTCAACCCGGTCGACGACGCCCTGATGGAGATCACCCACGTCCTGCGCGGCGAGGACCTGCTCTCCTCCACCCCGCGCCAGATCGCGCTCTACAAGGCGCTGATCGAGCTCGGCGTCGCCAAGGAGATCCCCTCCTTCGGCCACCTGCCGTACGTGATGGGCGAGGGCAACAAGAAGCTCTCCAAGCGCGACCCGCAGGCCTCCCTCAACCTCTACCGGGAGCGCGGCTTCCTCCCCGAGGGCCTGCTGAACTACCTGTCGCTCCTCGGCTGGTCCTTCTCGGCCGACCAGGACCTCTTCACCATCCCCGAGATGGTGGAGAAGTTCGACATCGCCGACGTCAACGCCAACCCGGCGCGCTTCGACCTCAAGAAGGCCGAGTCGATCAACGCCGACCACATCCGCATGCTGGACGTGAAGGCCTTCGCCGAGGCGTGCGAGCCCTGGCTCCAGGCCCCGCACGCCAACTGGGCGCCCGAGGACTTCGACCGCACGGCCTGGGAGCGGATCGCCCCGCACGCCCAGACCCGCCTGACCGTCCTCTCGGACATCACGGCCAACGTCGACTTCCTCTTCCTGAAGGAGCCGGTCTTCGACCAGCCCTCGTGGGACAAGGCCATGAAGGGCGAGCCCGCGGCCCTCCTGACCACCGCCCGCGAGAAGCTGGTGGACGCCGACTGGAGCGACCCCGAGTCCCTCAAGAACGCCGTCCTGGCCGCCGGCGAGGCCCACGGCCTCAAGCTCGGCAAGGCCCAGGCCCCGGTCCGCGTCGCCGTCACCGGCCGCACGGTCGGCCTGCCGCTCTTCGAGTCCCTGGAGATCCTGGGCAAGGAGAAGACCCTCGCCCGCATCGACGCGACCCTGTCGAAGCTCGCCGGCTGATCCGCGCCGTACGCACCGGTACCCCCGTCCCGCACCCCGGGACGGGGGTACCGTCGTTCCATGACCATCCGCGCGGTGCTCTGGGACATCGACGACACGATCTTCGACTACGCGAGCGCCGACCGGACCGGGATGCGGGCGCATCTCGCGGCCGAGGGGCTGCTCGGGGCTTACGGCTCCGTCGAGGAGGCGCTGCGGCGCTGGAAGGAGCTCACGGAGCTGCACTGGCGCCGGTACGAGGCCGAGGGCGGGGACTTCCGGGACCAGCGGCGCGAGCGCGTGCGGGACTTCCTCGGCCGGCCGGAGCTCACCGCCGCCGAGGCCGACGACTGGTTCGACCGGTACGTGGTCCATTACGAGGCCGCCTGGGAGCTGTTCCCCGACACCGTGCCCGTCCTCGACCTGCTGGCCCGTGACTACCGTCACGGGATCCTGTCGAACTCCAGCATCCACAACCAGGACCACAAGCTCCGCGCGCTGGGCGTACGGGACCGCTTCGAGGCCGTCCTGTGCGCCGCCGAGCTTGGCGTGGCCAAACCCGCCCCCGAGGCCTTCCACGCCGCCTGCACCGCCCTGGACCTGCGCCCGCACCAGGTGGCGTACGTCGGGGACCACCCGGACATCGACGCCAGGGGCGCCGTGGAGGCGGGCCTCCTGGGCATCTGGCTGGATCGGGTCGGGACCGGCGGAAGGCCCGAGCTGACCCGGATCACGGACCTCCGGCAGCTGCCCGGGGTGCTGGCTGCGGATACGCGTTTTGGAGCACCGTCCACCTTCGGGTAATGTTCTTTCTGCGCCGAGGGGAACGGGCCGAAAGGCCGGAAAGCCCCGGAAGCGCAAGCCGAGCAAGATCCCTTCTCGAAGTGATCACGTTCCGGTGGCCTATGGTGTAATTGGCAGCACGACTGATTCTGGTTCAGTTAGTCTTGGTTCGAGTCCAGGTAGGCCAGCTCGCAGAGCTCATCTGCAAACCGTGGATTGGCATCCACAAAGCCCCCGTTGTGTAGCGGCCTAGCACGCCGCCCTCTCAAGGCGGTAGCGCCGGTTCGAATCCGGTCGGGGGTACAGATCCTTCCCGCGGGATCACTTGGGTAGCTCCCAGTGATGTCGATGCAGGATCGCTAGGGCCCCCGTTGTGTAGCGGCCTAGCACGCCGCCCTCTCAAGGCGGTAGCGCCGGTTCGAATCCGGTCGGGGGTACGACGCTGGTCTAACCACGTATTGGTCTATGGTGTAATTGGCAGCACGACTGATTCTGGTTCAGTTAGTCTAGGTTCGAGTCCTGGTAGACCAGCTCGGGTCCGCGGCGGTGTTAGTTTAACGCTTGTGTGACCCAAAGCCCCCGTTGTGTAGCGGCCTAGCACGCCGCCCTCTCAAGGCGGTAGCGCCGGTTCGAATCCGGTCGGGGGTACCAGACGAAGAAGCCCTTCCCTTCGGGGGAGGGCTTCTTCGCTGTTTCCGGTCCCGCGCACACAACTCCGGCCCACCGCTGCGGCGTTGGAGCGGTGGGCCGGGAACGTACAGGTGAACAGGGAGACGTCAGCCGTTGCGGCGGAGCGCCTCGGAGAGACGGGCGGCGGCGTCGATGACCGCCTGGGCGTGCATGCGGCCCGGGTGGCGCGTCAGACGCTCGATCGGGCCGGAGACCGAGACGGCGGCCACCACGCGGTTCGAGGGGCCGCGTACGGGCGCGGAGACGGACGCGACGCCGGGCTCCCGCTCGCCGATCGACTGGGCCCAGCCGCGGCGCCGTACGCCCGACAGGGCCGTCGCCGTGAAGCGGGCGCCCTGGAGGCCGCGGTGCAGCCGCTCGGGCTCCTCCCAGGCCATCAGGATCTGCGCGGACGAGCCGGCCTTCATCGTCAGCGTCGAGCCGACCGGGACGGTGTCCCGCAGGCCCGAGAGCCGCTCGGCCGCCGCCACGCAGATGCGCATGTCGCCCTGGCGCCGGTAGAGCTGGGCGCTCTCGCCGGTGACGTCGCGCAGATGCGTCAGCACCGGGCCCGCGGTCGCGAGCAGGCGGTCCTCACCGGCCGCGGCGGCGAGCTCCGCCAGGCGCGGTCCGAGGATGAACCGGCCCTGCATGTCACGGGCCACCATCCGGTGGTGTTCAAGTGCCACGGCCAGTCGGTGGGCCGTGGGTCGTGCGAGTCCCGTCGCCGCGACCAGTCCTGCGAGGGTGGCCGGACCGGACTCCAGGGCGCTCAGGACAAGGGCTGCCTTGTCGAGAACGCCTACGCCGCTAGAGTTGTCCATGCAACGATATTCGCGTCTCACTCTGTGAAACGCAAGTTCAATTTTTCTCGGAACCTGTGACCCTGGTGATGCGGCCGCACAACGGCCCGCGAAACGGGTCTCTAGTTGTGCCGGCGTAGACGTCGGCCGGAGGGAAAGCGATGGGTAGGACACTCGCGGAGAAGGTCTGGGACGACCACGTCGTCCGGCGCGCCGAGGGCGAGCCCGACCTCCTCTTCATCGATCTGCACCTGCTGCACGAGGTCACCAGCCCCCAGGCCTTCGACGGCCTCCGGCAGAACGGCCGGCAGGTGCGGCGCCTCGACCTCACCATCGCCACCGAGGACCACAACACCCCGACCCTCGACATCGACAAGCCGATCGCCGACCCGGTCTCCCGCGCCCAGCTGGAGACCCTCCGCAAGAACTGTGCCGAGTTCGGCGTCCGGCTGCACCCGCTGGGCGACGTCGAGCAGGGCGTCGTCCACGTCGTGGGACCGCAGCTGGGCCTGACCCAGCCGGGCACCACCGTCGTCTGCGGCGACTCGCACACCTCCACGCACGGCGCCTTCGGCGCGCTGGCGTTCGGCATCGGCACCAGCCAGGTCGAGCACGTGCTCGCCACCCAGACGCTGCCGCTGGCCCGCCCGAAGACGATGGCCATCACGGTCGACGGCGAGCTGCCCGCGGACGTCACCGCCAAGGACCTGATCCTGGCGATCATCGCCAAGATCGGCACCGGCGGCGGCCAGGGCTACATCCTGGAGTACCGCGGCTCCGCCATCGAGAAGCTCTCGATGGAGGCCCGGATGACCATCTGCAACATGTCGATCGAGGCCGGCGCCCGCGCGGGCATGATCGCCCCCGACGAGACGACCTTCGCCTATCTGAAGGGCCGCGCCCACGCCCCCGAGGGCGAGGACTGGGACGCCGCCGTCGCGTACTGGAAGACCCTGAAGTCCGACGAGGACGCGGTCTTCGACGCCGAGGTCGTCATCGACGCCGCCTCGCTAGCGCCGTTCGTCACCTGGGGCACCAACCCCGGCCAGGGCGCGCCGCTTTCGGCGAACGTCCCCGACCCGGCTTCGTACGAAGACGCTTCGGAGCGCCTCGCCGCCGAAAAGGCCCTGGAGTACATGGGGTTGACCGCCGGGCAGCCGCTGCGGGACATCAAGGTCGACACCGTCTTCGTAGGCTCCTGCACCAACGGCCGCATCGAGGACCTGCGCAACGCGGCCGCCCTCCTGGAGGGCCGCAAGGTCGCCGACGGGGTCCGCATGCTGGTCGTCCCCGGCTCGGTCCGGGTCGCCCTGCAGGCCGTCGAAGAGGGCCTGGACAAGGTCTTCAAGGAGGCCGGCGCCGAATGGCGGCACGCGGGCTGCTCGATGTGCCTGGGCATGAACCCCGACCAACTGGCCCCCGGTGAGCGCTCCGCGTCCACCTCCAACCGCAACTTCGAGGGCCGGCAGGGCAAGGGCGGCCGCACCCACCTGGTCTCCCCCCAGGTCGCCGCCGCCACCGCCGTGCTGGGCCACCTGGCCTCCCCGGCCGATCTGTCCGACGTCGCCACCACCGCGGGGGTCTGAGGAACCATGGAAGCTTTCACCACGCACACCGGCCGGGCCGTCCCGCTGCGCCGCAGCAACGTCGACACCGACCAGATCATCCCGGCGCACTGGCTGAAGAAGGTCACCCGCGACGGCTTCGAGGACGGCCTCTTCGAGGCCTGGCGCAAGGACGAGCAGTTCGTGCTCAACCGCCCGGAGCGGCAGGGCGCCACGGTCCTGGTCGCGGGCCCCGACTTCGGCACCGGCTCCTCCCGTGAGCACGCCGTCTGGGCGCTCCAGAACTACGGCTTCCAGGCCGTCATCTCCTCCCGGTTCGCCGACATCTTCCGCGGCAACTCGCTGAAGAACGGCCTGCTGACCGTCGTCCTCCCGCAGGAGACGGTGGACGCCCTCTGGGAGCTGACCGAGGCCGACCCGGCCGCCGAGATCACCGTCGACCTGGAGGCCCGCAAGGTCCTGGCCGCCGGGATCGACGCCGACTTCGAGCTCGACGAGAACGCCCGCTGGCGTCTGCTGAACGGTCTCGACGACATCAGCCTCACCCTTCAGAACGAAGCCGACATCGCGGCCTACGAGGCGGCTCGACCGTCCTTCAAGCCCCGTACAATTACGGTCTGAGCAGCGCTTTTCCACGACTGCGCCCCCCACCGCCAGGTGGGGGGCGCAGTCGCTTGTTGAGACCCTGTCGGGCGACAACTCGCCCTAGATGGCACAATCGGTGCATGGAACGCGACAGCCAACTCGAGCTCTACGAGGCAGTCGCCGCCCGATTGAAGGAAGCGCACACAAGGGTGCGCTCACTGCAAGTCCCGGAGGGCGTAAGGATGGCGCTGTCCCGGAAGCTGCTGGTCGTCACGGCAGCGGCGAAGCACGATCTCAAGGACGCGGCAACGCGTCTCGACCGGTTGATGAAGGACCTCGATGAGGGCCGATTCCCAGAGGACGACTGACACCAGGAACTCCGCAACGGGACTTCCGCGTTGCGGCACTAGGGTGATTAGACCGTTTCGTGTTTGATTTGCGGTATATACATGCCTAACGTGCGAAAAAGCTTGAACACTTTCGTTCTGGCAATGTCTCCGAAGGGGAAGACGTGAACAAGGCGCAGCTCGTAGAAGCGATTGCCGACAAGATGGGCGGTCGTCAGCAGGCCGCCGAAGCCGTCGACCACGTGCTCGACGCCATCGTGCGTGCCGTGGTGGGCGGCGACCGGGTCTCGGTCACGGGTTTCGGCTCGTTCGAGAAGGTCGACCGGCCGGCCCGCTACGCCCGCAACCCGCAGACGGGTGAGCGGGTCCGGGTCAAGAAGACCTCCGTCCCGCGCTTCCGTGCAGGTCAGGGCTTCAAGGACCTGGTCAGCGGCTCGAAGAAGCTCCCCAAGGGCGGCGAGGTCTCCGTCAAGAAGGCCCCCAAGGGCAGCCTCACCGGTGGCGCCTCCGCCACGGTGAAGAAGGCCGCCGCCAAGAAGGCCACCACCGCCAAGAAGGCCGCCGCGAAGAAGGCGACCCCGGCGAAGAAGGCCACCACGGCGGCCGCCAAGAAGGTGACGCCGGCGAAGAAGACCACCACCGCGGCCGCGAAGAAGGCGACCCCCGCGAAGAAGACCACGACGGCCGCGGCGAAGAAGACCACCGCCGCCGCCAAGAAGACCACCACGGCCGCCGCCGCGAAGAAGACGGTCGCCAAGAAGACCGCTCCGGCCAAGAAGGCCACGGCGAAGAAGGCGCCCGCCAAGAAGACGACGGCACGCAAGACCACCGCCGCCAAGAAGACCGCCGCCAAGAAGTAGGACGCGCGGTACCGACCCGCCGGGCCGGGCTTCCCCTCGGGGAGCCCGGCCCGCGGCGCGTTCTCGGGGGATCGCGCCGCTCAGAACGTCTGCAGCGTCACCAGCGTGATCCGGAGCCCGGCGCCCGACGTGCCGGGCTCGGCCTCGATCCGCACCCGCTGCCCGGGCCGCAGCAGCCGCAGCCCGCCGGCCTCGAAGGCCTCCGCCCCGAAGTCCACGGGGGTGCCGTCGTCGAGCAGCACACTGCCGCTGTGGGTCTCGGGGTCGTACGTGAACGCGGTCGCCTGCATGGACCGCAGCCTATCCGGCCGCCGTCAGCCACCGGGCGGCCGTCCGCGGACCGAGCCCCAGTGCCAGGGCCTCCGCCAGATCCTCGCCGGTGTCCACGTCCCGGCGTACGGAATCCACCCCCGCGAGCCGGATTTCCACCGCGCCCGAAGACAAATGCCGCAGCCTCGACGCGCCCCCGAATGCCGGTTCCAATTCCACCCCCGGTGCCGCCGAGAGGAATGTCGTACCTATTTCGGCGGCATCCGCGAGAAATGCCCTCGGAAAATTGGCGGCCGCGTCCAGGACCCGGGCCAGCTCCGCCGGCCGCAGTGCCGGAAGGTCCGCGTTGAGCGCCGCCACGCGCGCGTGCGGCCGCCCGGCCCGTACCGCACGGGCCCCGTGCGCCAGCGCCGCGTTGAGCCCGGCGGCGGGGGAGTCCGGCACGATCCGCGCGCCCAGGGCCGCGAGGGCCGCTCCGGCCGCAGGATCGTCCGTGACCACCGCCACATCCCGTACCTGCGCGCAGTTCAGCACCGCCCCCACGGTGTCCTCGGCGAACGCCAGCGCGAGCCGGGGGCGCAGCCGCGCGCCCGCCGCCGCGGCGAGCCTGCTCTTCGCCAGGGCAAGGGGCTTCAGGGGTACGACCAGGGACCAGCCGTCGTCGGCGTCGGTGTGCGTCGGGTGCAGCGGCTTCATCGCGGCCCATTCTGTCCCGCCCACGCGGTCCGCCGGAGTCCCCGGGGCGTACGGTGTCACTCGACAGACCAGGAGCATGGGGCGACACTTGACCCCCTGCCAGCCAGTCCCGGAGAAAGGTGTCCGAGTGCCCCGCCGCAGAATCGGCTTCTGGTACCGCCTCGCGGCGGTCATCGCCAAACCCCCCCTGGTGGTTCTGTTCAAGCGGGACTGGCGCGGTATGGAGCACATTCCGGCCGACGGCGGTTTCATCACCGCCGTCAACCACAACTCCTACCTGGACCCGCTGTCCTACGCGCACTACCAGTACAACACCGGTCGCGTCCCGCGGTTCCTCGCCAAGGCCGGCCTCTTCAAGGGCGGCTTCGTCGCCACCATGCTCCGCAACACGGGCCAGATCCCGGTCTACCGCGAGACGACCAACGCGCTGGACGCCTTCCGCGCCGCCGTCGACGCCATCGAGCGCGGCGAGTGCGTCGCCTTCTACCCCGAGGGCACCCTCACCCGCGACCCCGAGATGTGGCCCATGGCCGGCAAGACCGGCGCCGCCCGCGTCGCGCTGCTCACCAAGGTCCCGGTCATTCCGGTGGCCCAGTGGGGCGCCAACCTCGCGATGCCGCCGTACGCCAAGGAGAACAAGCTCCGCCTGTTCCCCCGCAAGACGCTGATCGTGCAGGCCGGGCCGCCCGTCGACCTCTCGCGCTTCGACGGCCTCGAGCCCACGCCCGAGGTCCTGCGCGAGGCCACCGAGGTCATCATGGCCGCCATCACCGCCCTCCTGGAGGAGGTCCGCGGCGAGAAGGCGCCCGCCGAACCGTACGACCACCGCAGGGCCCGCCTCGAACAGCGGCGCAAGGCCGCCGGGGAGGGCACCAAGTGACCAAGGCAGCCGTCTTCGGCAACGGATCCTGGGGCACCGCCTTCGCCATGGTGCTCGCCGACGCGGGCTGCGAGGTGAGCCTCTGGGGCCGCCGCGCCGCACTCGCCGAGGAGATCAACACCACCGGCACCAACCCCGACTACCTGCCCGGCGTCGAACTCCCGAAGGGCATCACGGCCACCGCCGACCCGGCCGAGGCCGCCGCGGACGCCGACTTCACCGTCCTCGTCATCCCCTCGCAGACCCTGCGCGGCAACCTCGCCGCCTGGAAGCCGCTGCTCGCCCGGGACACCGTCCTCGTCTCCCTCATGAAGGGCGTCGAACTCGGCACCGCCAAGCGGATGAGCGAGGTCATCACGGAGGTCGCCGACGTCCCCGCCGACCGCGTCGCCGTCCTCACCGGCCCCAACCTGGCCAAGGAGATCGCCGCCCGGCAGCCCGCCGCCGCCGTCGCCGCCTGCGTCGACGAGACGGTCGCCCAGCGCCTCCAGGCCGCCTGCATGACCCCGTACTTCCGCCCGTACACCAACACCGACGTGGTGGGCTGCGAACTCGGCGGCGCCGTGAAGAACGTCATCGGCCTCGCCGTCGGCATCGCCAACGGCATGGGCCTCGGTGACAACTCCAAGGCCACCCTCATCACCCGCGGCCTCGCCGAGACCACCCGCCTCGGCCTCGCCATGGGAGCCGACCCGCTCACCTTCTCCGGCCTCGCGGGCCTCGGCGACCTCGTCGCCACCTGCTCCTCGCCGCTCTCCCGGAACAACACCTTCGGTACCAACCTCGGCCGCGGGATGACCCTCCAGGAGACCATCGCGGCCACCAAGCAGACCGCCGAGGGCGTCAAGTCCTGCGAGTCGGTGCTCGATCTGGCCCGCCGCCACGGCGTCGACATGCCCATCACCGAGACCGTCGTCTCGATCGTCCACGACGGCAAGCCGCCGGTCGTCGCGCTCAAGGAACTGATGTCGAGGTCGGCGAAGCCCGAGCGCCGCTGAGCCATCCGCGTGCGGGGAGTGCGGGGCGCTCAGGAGTTCGGGAGTCGCAAGGTACGCTCATCGCGATATGAGCGAGAACACCCAGAGCCCCCGCAAGCCGCGCGTGGCCGTCGTCTTCGGCGGACGCAGCTCCGAGCACGCCATCTCCGTCGTCACGGCGGGCGCCGTCCTGAGCGCCATCGACCGGGACAAGTACGACGTGCTGCCCATCGGCATCACGACGGACGGGCGCTGGGCGCTCACCGCCGACGCCCCCGAGCGGATGGCCATCACGGACCGGAAGCTGCCCAACGTCGCCGAACTCGCCGAGTCCGAGCAGGGCGGCGTCGTCCTCCCCGTCGACCCCTCGAGCCGCGAGGTCGTCCTCACCGAGCCGGGGCAGGTCCCCACGGCCCTCGGCGAGGTCGACGTGGTCTTCCCGATGCTCCACGGCCCGTACGGCGAGGACGGCACCCTCCAGGGCCTCCTGGAGCTCTCCGGCGTCCCCTACGTCGGCGCGGGCGTCCTCGCCTCCGCCGTCGGCCAGGACAAGGAGTACATGAAGCGGGTCTTCGTCTCCTTCGGCCTCCCCGTCGGCCCGTACGAGGTCATCCGGCCGCGCGAGTGGGAGCAGAGCCCCGCCGCCGCCCGCAAGAAGATCGTCGAGTTCGCCGCCGACCACGGCTGGCCGCTCTTCGTGAAGCCGGCCCGCGGCGGATCCTCCATGGGCATCACCAAGGTCGACGACCTCTCCGGCCTGGACGAGGCCATCGAGGAGGCCCGCCGCCACGACCCCAAGATCATCGTCGAGTCGCTCCTTCGCGGCCGTGAGATCGAGTGCGGCGTCCTGGAGTTCGAGGACGGCCCGCGCGCCAGCGTCCCGGCCGAGATCCCGCCGGTCACGAACCACGACTTCTACGACTTCGAGGCCAAGTACATCGACTCGGCCTCCGGCATCGTGCCCGCCCCCATCGGGGACGAGGCCACCGCCGAGGTCCAGCGCCTCGCCGTCGCCGCCTACGAGGCCGTGTCCTGCGAGGGCCTGGTCCGCGCCGACTTCTTCCTCACCGAGGACGGCGAGTTCGTCATCAACGAGATCAACACCATGCCGGGCTTCACGCCCATCTCCATGTACCCGCGCATGTGGCAGGAGAGCGGCGTGAGCTACCCCGAGCTCGTCGACCGCCTCATCCAGGCCGCGCTGACCCGCTCGACGGGGCTGCGCTAAGCCGGAACACGGCCGTGCCGCCGCGCCTCTCAGAGGCTCGGCGGCACGGCCTTCGCGACCGGGGCGGCGAGATCGGCGAGCGGCGTGACGTCGTGCGCGTACCGCTTGTCCAGCGTCACCTCGACGTACGTCTTCCGGTACGTCGTGGTGAAACGGGGGCCGCTGCCCTCCGGGCGCTCCAGCATCCAGTTCACGCCGTTCGCCTCGACGGCCCGCGCCTTGGGATCGCTCATCTTTTCGGGCCGGGGGACCCCGCAGCGCAGTACGATCGCACCGTCACCCCACCCGGCGGTCAACTCGGAGCCGGGCTCCGGGTCACTCCGCTCAAGGCCCGCCACGGTCTCGGGAAGCTCCTTCGCCAGGGCCTGGCAGAAGGCGGCCTCCTCCGCCGGCGGACTGGGGACCACGACGGACGCCGCGGCGTCCGGCGAGGAACAGCCGACGGCGGCCGAGAGCAGGACGGCGGCCGCGACGGCGGCGGGCAGGCCGAAGGGCCGGTGGGAAGACGTCACCGGCCAAGCGTAGACGGGGGCTACAGATGAACGACCGGGCAGGTGAGGGTGCGCGTGATGCCGTCCACTTGCTGGACCTTGGCGACCACCATGCGGCCCAGCTCGTCGACGGTGTCCGCCTGCGCGCGCACGATGACGTCGTACGGACCGGTCACGTCTTCGGCCTGGATGACCCCCGGGATCTTGGAGATGGTGTCGGCGACGGTCGACGCCTTGCCCACCTCGGTCTGGATGAGGATGTACGCCTGAACCACGGAACCTCCAGGGCGACCACGAGGATCTTGTGGGAGAAAGGGACGCCACGGTACCGCGTCGCCGCGGGCCACGGGGAGACCCGCGCGTCCGGAGGCGCTCGGGGTGTGGCGTACGCAGGACAGAAGTTGACGGTCTACTTGACGGTACCCAGCACGGTGACGGCCCGCGACCCGCGGCGCGAGACGACGCGCCCCCGCCCGCCGGCCGGCACGAAGACACGAGGTGAGACGCGGTGAAGGGCACAGTCGGAGAGCTGGGCGAGTTCGGGCTCATCAGAGAGCTCACGTCCCGGCTCACCTCCACCCCGGCGGTACGGATCGGGCCCGGCGACGACGCCGCGGTCGTCTCCGCGCCCGACCGGCGCGTGGTGGCCAGCACAGACATCCTCCTCGAAGGACGTCACTTCCGGCGCGACTGGTCGACGGCGTACGACGTCGGCCGCAAGGCCGCCGCGCAGAACCTCGCCGACATCGCCGCCATGGGCGCGGTCCCCACCGCCCTCCTCCTCGGCCTCGTCGTCCCCGCCGAACTCCCTGTGACATGGCCCACGGAATTGATGGACGGCCTGCGCGATGAATGTCAGGTCGCGGGCGCCGCGGTGGTCGGCGGCGACGTCGTCCGCGGCGACACGATCATGGTCTCCATCACCGCGCTCGGCGACCTCCGCAACCACGACCCGGTGACCCGGGGCGGCGCGCAGCCCGGCGACGTCGTCGCCTACACCGGCTGGCTCGGCTGGTCCGCCGCCGGATACGCGGTCCTCTCCCGCGGCTTCCGCTCCCCCCGCGCCTTCGTCGAGGCCCACCGCAGGCCCGAGCCGCCGTACCACGCGGGCCCCGCGGCCGCCGGTCTCGGCGCCACCGCCATGTGCGACGTCAGCGACGGCCTCATCGCCGACCTCGGGCACATCGCCGAGGCCAGCAAGGTCCGCATCGACCTGCGCTCGGGACTCATCGACATCCCCACCCAGATGAACGACATCGGCCAGGCCGTCGGCGTCGACCCCATGCAGTGGGTGCTCACCGGGGGAGAGGACCACGCGATCGTCGCCACGTTCCCGCCGGACGTGAAGCTCCCCGCCCGCTGGAAGGTCATCGGCGAGGTGCTCCACCCCTCGGCGCTGCCGCAGGTCACCGTGGACGGCGCGCCCTGGCACAGCGTGGGCGGCTGGGACCACTTCGGAGAGACGGAGTGACTCCGCCCCTCGTGCTGACCGTCGCCGGATCCGACTCCGGCGGCGGCGCCGGCATCCAGGCCGACCTGAAGACGATGCTCGCGCTCGGCGTCCACGGCATGAGCGTGCTCACCGCCGTCACCGCCCAGAACTCGCGGGGCGTCCAGGGCGTCTGGGAGCTCCCCGTGGAGGCCGTGCGCGCCCAGTACCGGGCGGTCGTCGACGACATCGGCGTCCAGGCGGTGAAGACCGGCATGCTCAGCTCCGCCGCGCTCGTCGAGACGGTGGCGGAGCTGCTGGCGTCCGTGGACGCCCCGGTGGTCGTCGACCCGGTCGGCGTCTCCAAGCACGGCGACCCGCTGCTGGCGGAGGCGGCGCTCGACTCCGTCCGTACGAAGCTGCTGCCGGCCGCGACCGTCGCCACCCCGAACCTGGACGAGGTGACGCAGCTCACGGGCGTGGTGGTCGAGGACGAGAGCGGAATGCGGCGGGCGGCCGACGCGGTCCTCGCCTACGGGCCGCGCTGGGCGCTGATCAAGGGCGGCCATCTGCCGGGCGGCCAGGAGGCCGTGGACCTGCTCAGCGACGGGACCGAGGAGCACTGGCTGCGGGCCCCGCGCCACGACAACCGGCACACCCACGGCACGGGCTGCACGCTCGCTTCGGCGATCGCGTCCGGGCTCGCGAAGGGCCTGACGGTCCCGGGGGCCGTACGGGAGGCCAAGGAGTATGTGACGGGGGCCATCGCCGCCGGGTTCGCCCTGGGCTCGGGCATCGGCCCGGTCGACCACGGCTGGCGGTTCAGGGCCTGATCGTCCCAGGGCATGTTCCCGGCATGTCTCCCGGCATGTCTCCGGGCATGTCTCAGGGCATGTCTCAGGGCATGTCTCAGGGCATGGCAAAAGGCCGGTTCACCGAGGTGAACCGGCCTCTCAAGGCAACCGCAGGGGCTGCGCTACGACAGAACGTCGCAATTAGCGCGAGACCTTGCCGGCCTTGATGCACGAGGTGCAGACGTTGAGCCGCTTCGGCGTCCGACCGACCACGGCACGCACGCGCTGGATGTTCGGGTTCCAGCGACGGGACGTACGGCGGTGCGAGTGCGAAATGTTGTTGCCGAAGCCCGGCCCCTTGCCGCAGACGTCGCAGTTGGCAGCCACGGGTCACTCCAAAGACTTCAGAATTACGGTGAAATCCGGCGCACCGGAATCAGGAGTCTGAAGTGGCTTGCCGGGGAACGGCCCGGTTTGAACCGGGCAACCGAAGCAGCATACAACGCCTGCTTCCGTGGAACGAAACTACCATGGTCTCCGCGGACCTCGCCCCGGGCCCTGGTCACAGGGGGTCCCCCCCGCTCGAGCGAAGCCGAGAGCTTGGGGGAGGCCGACCCCCGGTCTACCCTGCGGTGAGCTCACCGCCGAAGGAGGACCCCCCGTTGTCGCGAGCCCTTCAGTCCGACGAGGAGCTCGTCGAGCTCGACGCCGAAGCGGTCCGGAGCTGGTGCGCACGGGCCCTCGACGCCCTCGGGCGGGAGCGCGAGGCGATCGACGCGATCAACGTCTATCCGGTCGCGGACGGGGACACCGGCACCAATCTGTATCTGACGGCCGAGGCCGCCCACGACGCCGTCGAAGCCGTCTTCGCCGTCTCCGCGCCCGACACCGCCGAGACCGTACGGGCCATGGCCCACGGCGCCCTGCTCGGCGCCCGCGGCAACTCCGGCACCATCCTCGCCCAGCTCCTGCGCGGCATGGCCGCCGTCCTGGCCGAAGGACGTGACGGTGATCACCTCGCCCGCGCCCTCGCCGAGGCCGCCGCCGCCGCGCGGCAGGCCGTCGCCCATCCCGTGGAGGGCACCGTCCTCACCGTGGCCTCGGCTGCCGCCGACCGCTGTGCGGGGGGCGGGACGCTCGCGGAGGTGGCCACCCGGGCCCACGACGGTGCCAGGACCGCCCTGGAGGCGACCCCCGGCCTGCTGGACGTGCTCGGCCGTGCCGGGGTCGTGGACGCGGGAGGACGCGGCCTGGTCGCCGTCCTCGGAGCGCTCCTGGAGACGGTGACGGGCCGGGCGCCGGACCTGGCCGGGACCGCCGGTGACGAGGAGGCACGCGCCCGCGTCGCCGATGGTGGGGCGCACAACGGCCTCGCGACCGCCGGTGGTGGCGTGACGACCGCCCTGGACGGAGTACGGCTCCTCGGCGACCCGCGCGCCGTCCCCGCCGACGGCACCTGCCACGGCGAGGCCGGGCCCGCCTACGAGGTGATCTACCTCCTGGAGGCCGAGGACGCGGCCGTGGAGCTGCTGCGGGGCCGCCTCGACGCCCTCGGCGACTCCCTCGTGGTCGTCGGCGGCGACGGCCTGTGGAACGTCCACGTCCACGTCGACGACGCGGGCGCCGCCGTCGAGGCCGGTGTCGAGGCCGGCCGGCCCCACCGCATCCGCATCACCCACTTCGCGGCCGACGCGGCAGCGACCGCGCCCGGACGCGGGGAACGCGCCCAGCGGGCGGTCGTCGCCGTCGTCCCCGGCGAGGGCCTCGCAGGGCTCTGCGCCGAGGCCGGCGCGACCACGGTCCGCAGCAGGCCCGGCGAACCGCCCGCCGGGGAGGAGCTCGTCGAGGCGATCCGGCGGGCGCACGCGCGCGAGGTCGTCCTGCTGCCCAACGACACCGAGCTGCGCCAGACCGCGGCGGCCGCCGCCGAACGCGCCAGGGCCGAGGGGATCCGCGTCGCCCTCATCCCGACCCGGGCCGCCGTCCAGGGCATCGCGGCCCTCGCCGTCCACGAACCCGACCGGCGCTTCGACGAGGACGTCGTCGCCATGACCGCCGCCGCCGGAGCCACCCGCTACGCCGAACTCGCCGTCGCCGAACGCCAGTCGTTCACCTCCGCAGGCGTCTGCCAGGCCGGCGACATCCTCGGCCTCATCGAGGGCGACGTCGCCGTCATCGGCAAGGACCTCACCGAGACCGCCCGCACCGTCCTGGACCGGATGCTCTCGGCGGGCGGGGAACTCGTCACCCTCGTCGTCGCCGACGACACCCCGCCCGGACTCGCGTCCGACCTGGAGCGGCACGTCCGGCGCGGCTACCTGGCCGTCGACACCACCACGTACCACGCGGGCGCGGGGGCCCCGCCGCTGCTCATCGGGGTGGAATAGCCGCCGTTCCCGGCGGTTGTCCACAGGCTTCGGCGCGGCTGTCGGTCCCGTGGTCTTCAATGGGAGGCGTGCCCGCGCTCGACGAACCACTCAAGAAGTCCCTCGGCCCCGCCACCGCCAAGGTCATGGCCGAGGCACTCGACCTGCACACGGTCGGGGACCTGCTCCACCACTACCCCCGCCGGTACGCCGAGCGCGGGGAGCTGACCACGCTCTCCGACCTGCCGCTCGACGAGCACGTAACGGTCGTGGCGCAGGTCGCCGACGCCCGGGTGCACACCTTCAACGGTCCCAAGGGACGCGGCCAGCGTCTCGAAGTGACCATCACCGACGGCAGCGGCCGAGTGCAGCTGGTCTTCTTCGGCAAGGGCGTGCACAAGCCGCACAAGGACCTGCTGCCCGGCACCCGCGCGATGTTCGCCGGCAAGGTCTCCCTCTTCAACCGGCGCCTCCAGCTCGCCCACCCCTCCTACGAGTTGCTCCGCGGCGACAGCGACGAGGCCGTCGACACCTGGGCGGCCGCGCTCATCCCGATCTACCCGGCCACCGCCAAGCTGGAGTCCTGGAAGATCGCCAAGGCCGTGGACGCCGTGCTGCCCAGTGCCGGAGACGCCGTCGACCCGCTGCCGCCCGCCCTGCGCGAGGGCCGCGGCCTCTCCGAGCTGCCCGACGCCCTGCGGATGATCCACCGGCCCCGTACCAAGGCGGACATCGCCGCCGCCCGCGAGCGCCTCAAGTGGGACGAGGCCTTCGTGCTCCAGGTCGCTCTCGCCCGCCGCCGGCACGCCGACACCCAACTCCCCGCCGTCGCCCGGAGACCGGCCCCCGACGGCATCCTCGACGCCTTCGACGCCAAGCTGCCCTTCACCCTCACCGACGGCCAGCAGAAGGTCTCGAAGGAGATCTTCGACGACCTGGCCACCGAGCACCCGATGCACCGCCTCCTCCAGGGAGAAGTCGGCTCCGGCAAGACGATGGTGGCCCTGCGCGCCATGCTCGCCGTCGTCGACTCCGGCGGTCAGGCCGCCATGCTCGCCCCCACCGAGGTCCTCGCCCAGCAGCACCACCGCTCCGTCACCGAGATGATGGGCGAGCTCGCCGAGGGAGGGATGCTCGGCGGCGCCGAGCGGGCCACCAAGGTCGTCCTGCTCACCGGCTCCATGGGCGCCGCCGCCCGCCGCCAGGCACTGCTCGACCTCGTCACCGGCGAGGCGGGCATCGTCATCGGCACGCACGCGCTGATCGAGGACAAGGTCCAGTTCCACGACCTCGGCCTGGTCGTCGTCGACGAGCAGCACCGCTTCGGCGTCGAGCAGCGCGACGCCCTCAGGGGCAAGGGGAAGCAGCCGCCGCACCTCCTCGTCATGACCGCCACCCCCATCCCGCGCACGGTGGCCATGACCGTCTTCGGCGACCTGGAGACCTCCGTCCTCGACCAGCTGCCCGCCGGCCGGTCGCCGATCGCCAGCCATGTCGTGCCCGCCGCCGACAAGCCGCACTTCCTCGCACGCGCCTGGGAGCGGGTCCGCGAGGAGGTGGCGAACGGCCACCAGGCGTACGTGGTCTGCCCCCGCATCGGCGACGAGGAGGACCAGAAGAAGAAGGCCAAGGCCTCGCCGGAGGACGAGGCCGAGAAGCGCCCGCCGCTCGCCGTCCTCGACGTCGCCGAGAAGCTCGGCGCCGGCCCCCTCGCGGGCCTGCGGATCGCCGTCCTGCACGGCCGCATGCACCCCGACGACAAGGACGACGTCATGCGCCGCTTCGCCGCCGGCGAGCTCGACGTCCTGGTCGCCACCACCGTCATCGAGGTCGGCGTGAACGTGCCCAACGCCACCGCCATGGTGATCATGGACGCCGACCGCTTCGGCGTCTCCCAGCTCCACCAGCTCCGCGGCCGCGTCGGCCGAGGCTCCGCCCCCGGCCTCTGCCTCCTCGTCAGCGAGATGCCCGAGGCCAGCCCGGCCCGGCAGCGGCTGAACGCCGTCGCCACCACCCTCGACGGCTTCGAGCTCTCCCGCATCGACCTCGAACAGCGGCGCGAGGGCGACGTCCTCGGCCAGGCACAGTCCGGCGTCCGCTCCTCCCTGCGGGTCCTCGCCGTCATCGACGACGAGGAGGTCATCGCCGCCGCCCGCGAGGAGGCCACCTCCCTCGTCCTCGCCGACCCCGACCTCACCGCACACCCGGGCCTGCGCACCGCGCTCGACGCCCTCCTCAGCGAGGAGCGGGAGGAGTACCTGGAGAAGGGCTGAGACGGGCTGGGCGATCGACCGCGGCCATATCCTGGGACGTACGCATTGGACGTCGCAGGACGAAGACGACGAGGAAACTGATGACCCGCGTGATCGCCGGTACCGCCGGCGGACGGCGCCTGGCCGTGCCCCCCGGCAACGGCACCCGCCCCACCTCCGACCGGGCACGGGAGGGCCTCTTCTCCACCTGGGAGTCGTTCCACGGCCTGGCAGGGGCCCGGGTCGCCGATCTGTACGCGGGCTCCGGCGCCGTCGGCATCGAGGCGCTCTCCCGCGGCGCCGTCCACGCCCTCCTCGTCGAGGCCGAACCCCGCGCCGCGAAGACGATCCGGGACAACGTCCGGTCGATCGGCCTGCCCGGTGCCGAACTCCGCACCGGCAAGGCCGAGCAGATCGTGACCGGACCGGCCCCGGCCGAACCGTACGACCTCGTCTTCCTCGACCCGCCGTACGCGGTCACGGACGCCGATCTTCGCGAGATTCTCCTCACACTGCGCTCGGGGGGCTGGCTGAGCGAGGATGCCCTCGTCACCGTGGAGCGCAGCACCCGAGGCGGGGAATTCGGCTGGCCCGAGGGCTTCGAACCCCTGCGGTCCCGTCGCTATGGCGAGGGAACGTTTTGGTACGGTCGCGCCGCCTCTACGTGCGAAGACGCACGATGACCGGACCGGAGAGCGAGGGACCCAAGTTGCGCCGCGCCGTCTGTCCGGGGTCATTCGACCCCATCACCAACGGACACCTCGACATCATCGCCCGCGCCTCCAAGCTGTACGACGTCGTACACGTCGCGGTGATGATCAATCAGTCGAAGAAGGGCCTTTTCACGGTCGACGAGCGGATCGAGCTGATCCGCGAGGTCACCGCCGACTTCGGCAACGTCGAGGTGGAGTCCTTCCACGGCCTCCTCGTCGACTTCTGCAAGCAGCGCGACATCCCCGCGATCGTCAAGGGCCTGCGCGCGGTCAGCGACTTCGACTACGAGCTGCAGATGGCCCAGATGAACATCGGCCTCTCGGGCGTGGAGACGCTGTTCGTCCCCACCAACCCGACGTACAGCTTCCTCTCCTCCTCGCTGGTGAAGGAGGTCGCCGCCTGGGGCGGCGACGTCTCCCACCTCGTCCCGCCGACGGTCCTCCCGCGGCTGACCGAGCGCCTCCGACAGAAGTGACGCGCGGCCACCGCCGCTGACGCTCCGTCATCTGGTGTCGGACGGGCGCCGACTGCCCTTACAGTCGTCCCGTCCGTCTCCATCCAGCTGTAGAGAGTGGCGAGCACCAGGTGGACGTGCAGAAGAAGCTCGACGAGATCGTCGCGACCGTGCAGGGCGCCCGCTCCATGCCCATGTCGGCATCCTGCGTGGTCAACCGCGCCGAGCTGCTCGCCCTGCTCGAAGAGGTGCGGGAGGCCCTGCCCGGCTCCCTCGCCCAGGCCCAGGAGCTGATCGGCGGCCGCGAGCAGATGGTCGAGCAGGCCCGCCAGGAGGCCGAGCGGATCATCGAGGCCGCCCACGCCGAGCGCGGCTCGATCGTCTCCGACACCCAGGTCGCCCGCGAGTCGCAGGAGGAGGCCGACCGGATCCTCTCCGAGGCCCGCCGCGAGGCCGAGGAGGTACGGGCCGAGGCCGACGACTACGTCGACTCCAAGCTCGCCAACTTCGAGGTCGTCCTCAACAAGACCATCGGCTCCGTCGACCGCGGGCGCGAGAAGCTCCTCGGCCGCGGCCCGGGCCTGGACCAGGACGGCTACGCCGACGCGGACGCCCCCGAGTACAGCGCCGACCCGCAGACCCTGATCCAGCGGGCCGACGAGTACGTGGACGCCAAGCTGGGCGCCTTCGAGGCCGTCCTCAGCAAGACCCTGGAGGCCGTCGGCCGCGGCCGGCAGAAGCTCCACGGCCGGATCGCCACGGACGCCCTCGGCGAGCACATGGCCGCGCAGGACGGCCTGGGCGGCGCGGTGCACACCAGTGACGCGGACTATCTGGCCGGACTCGCGGAGCTGGCCACCCCCGAGCCCGTACCGGCCGCGCCGCAGATCCCGGCGCAGCAGCCCGACCCGTACGGCTACCAGCAGCCCCAGCAGGACCCCGGCTACGGCTACCAGCAGCAGGACGCCTACGGTTACCAGCAGCAGGACCCGTACGCGTACCAGGGCCAGTACGGCTACGAGCAGCAGCAGTACGACCCCCAGGCCCAGGTCCACGCCCAGCCGCAGCAGGCCGCCGCGCTCGACGAGACCAGCTTCTTCGACACGAGCATGATCGACCTGGAGCAGCTGCGCCGGTACGAACAGGGACAGTAGGGGGCACGGGGCCCGGATTGGGCCCTGAGCGAAGCGTCCAGTATCCTGGCCCTTCGGTCGCGCTATGTCCGCGATCCTTGCTGCCCACGTCTGGCAGCCTCCTCAACGCCGCAGAACGATCCGAAAGCAGGAAGAGCCCTGAGTACGCGCCTCGACCACCGCAACCCCCTCGTGTTCGACACGCACGAGCTGGGGCGGCGTCCTGGTGCCCTGCAGCGGCTCTCGCGTTCGGTCGAGGCGCCCGGTGGCTCCGGTGCGCTCGGCGTCGAAGGAGTCATCGGAGTGCCCGAGGGCTCTCCGGTGGACATCGATCTCCGTCTTGAGTCGGTCATGGAAGGGGTGCTTGTCACAGGCACCGCCCGTGCATCGGCCGAGGGGGAGTGCGTAAGGTGTCTGGAGCCCGTCGAGCTGGAGCTCGACGTGGACTTCCAGGAGATGTTCTCGTACCCCGACTCCGACGACCGGGGCCGCTCCAAGGCGGCCGCGGACGACGAAGCCGAGGACGACGAGGACATGATCCCCCTCGAGGACGGCATGTTCGACCTCGAACCCGTGCTGCGTGATGCGGTGGTGCTCGCACTGCCGATGCAGCCGGTGTGCCGGGAGGACTGTGCGGGGCTGTGTTCCGAGTGCGGAACCAACCTGAACGAGAACCCGGACCACCACCATGAAGCCGTCGACATCCGTTGGGCGGCACTGCAGGGACTCGCCGGTTCGCTGGGAACCGATGAGAAGGACAACATGAGCGGCAAAGCCTCTGACGGGGACGTCCGAAGCGCCGCCGAGAAGCAGGAGAAGTAGCCGTGGCTGTTCCGAAGCGGAAGATGTCGCGCAGCAACACGCGCCACCGCCGGTCGCAGTGGAAGGCTGCGGTCCCCACCCTGGTTTCGTGTGAGCGTTGCCAGGAGCCGAAGCTGCAGCACATCGCGTGCCCGAGCTGCGGCACCTACAACAAGCGCCAGGTCCTCTCGGTCTGAGTGGCTGGTGAGAGGCACGATGTCTGAGAACATCAGCGCAGCCTCGTCCCACACGCTTCTGGAAGGGCGGCTCGGGTATCAGCTCGAGTCCGCCCTTCTGGTGCGTGCGCTGACCCACCGCTCGTACGCGTACGAGAACGGCGGTCTGCCCACCAACGAGCGTCTCGAGTTCCTCGGGGACTCCGTGCTCGGCCTGGTGGTCACGGACACGCTGTACCGCACCCACCCCGACCTGCCGGAAGGCCAGCTGGCCAAACTGCGGGCCGCGGTGGTCAACTCGCGCGCACTGGCGGAGGTCGGCCGCGGCCTCGAACTCGGCTCCTTCATCCGGCTCGGCCGGGGCGAAGAGGGCACGGGCGGCCGGGACAAGGCGTCCATCCTCGCCGACACCCTTGAAGCGGTGATCGGCGCGGTCTATCTCGACCAGGGCCTCGACGCGGCGTCCGAGCTGGTGCACCGGCTCTTCGACCCGCTGATCGAGAAGTCCTCGAACCTCGGTGCCGGCCTGGACTGGAAGACCAGCCTCCAGGAGCTCACCGCGGCCGAGGGTCTTGGCGTCCCGGAGTACCTCGTCTCCGAGGAGGGTCCGGACCACGAGAAGACCTTTACTGCTGCCGCCCGCGTCGGTGGTGTCTCGTACGGCACCGGCACCGGCCGCAGCAAGAAGGAAGCGGAACAGCAGGCGGCGGAGTCCGCGTGGCGCGCGATCCGCGCGGCAGCGGACGAGCGTGCGGCGGCGGCGAAGGCCGCGGCCGACGCCGGCACGGGAGAGGTCGCCGACCCCTCTCCGACCGCCGACCGGGCCTCGGCCTGACGGCGAACCCCGCACTCCTTCAGCGGAGTCATCCCGCCCGCCCCGACAGGGGCGGGCGGAGCTGTTTCCGGGGGAGCGGGACGGCCTCCTTCCGGGCGGTAGGCTGACTGGGCCTGTCCGTCCCCCTTCGGAGGAGTCCCGTGCCCGAGCTGCCCGAGGTCGAGGTCGTACGGCGCGGTCTGGAGCGCTGGGTCGCCGGACGCACCGTGACCGAGGTCGAGGTGCTGCACCCCAGGGCCGTACGGCGCCACCTGGCGGGCGGCGAGGACTTCGCGGCCCGGCTGAAGGGCCAGCGCTTCGAGGTGGCTCGTCGGCGGGGCAAGTACCTGTGGCTGCCGCTGGCGGAGACCGGCACCGCCGTCCTGGGCCACCTCGGCATGAGCGGTCAGCTGCTCGTGCAGCCTGAGGGCGCCCCGGACGAGAAGCACCTCCGCATCCGCATCCGCTTCGACGATGCCGCCGGCACCGAGCTCCGCTTCGTCGACCAGCGGACCTTCGGCGGGCTCTCGCTCCACGACCAGACCCCCGAGGGGCTCCCGGACGTCATCGCGCACATCGCCCGCGACCCGCTGGACCCGGCGTTCGACGACGCCGCCTTCCAGAGCGCGCTGCGGCTGCGCCGTACCACCGTCAAGCGGGCGCTGCTCGACCAGTCGCTGATCAGCGGTGTCGGGAACATCTACGCCGACGAGGCGCTCTGGCGGGCCAGGCTGCACTACGACCGGGCGACGGCCACCCTGACGCGACCGCGCTCGGCCGAGCTGCTCGGGCACGTCCGGGACGTGATGAACGCGGCGCTCGCCGCCGGCGGCACCAGCTTCGACAGCCTGTACGTGAACGTCAACGGAGAGTCGGGCTACTTCGACCGCTCCCTCGACGCGTACGGTCGCGAGGACGAGCCCTGCCGCCGCTGCGGTACGCCGATGCGGCGACGGGCGTGGATGAACCGGTCCAGCTACTTCTGCCCGCGCTGCCAGCGCCCGCCGCGCGTCACGCCGTAGGCCGTCTCTTCCGGATCTTGCCTGACCCGCGACGCCTGGCACCGCACCTCGCCGCGTTGTCGGGCCCGCCCGAGTACGTCCAGCAATCGGGCGACCCTCCGCCTTGCGTCCCCTCGGCCCTGGCGGGCCTGGGGAGACCCCAGGCACCAGACGCCGCAAACTTAACCGGCAAGATCCGAAAGAGACGACCTGGGCGCGGTCGTGGCGCGCTCCGCGTCGTAGCTCTCGCGCGCGGCCAGCACCTGGTCCATCCGGCCCTCGACGAGGTGGATGAGGCCGAGGAGCCGCTCCGCGACCTCCTGGCCGAGCGGGGTGAGCCGGTAGTCGACCCGCGGCGGGTTCGTGGGCTGCGCCTCGCGGTGGACGAGACCGTCGCGCTCCAGTGCGTGCAGGGTCTGCGACAGCATCTTCTCGCTCACGCCGTCGACCCGGCGCCGCAGCTCGTTGAAGCGGAACGTCCCTTCGTGCAGGGCGCCCAGGGTCAGGCTGCCCCAGCGGCCCGTCACGTGCTCCAGCGTGCCGCGCGAGGGACAGGCACGCGCGAACACGTCGTAGGCGAGGTCGTCAGTCATGCCACCACCGTACTCCCGCGCAGCGCTTACTGCCATGAGGGCGCTATCCACCTGCTTGCGCTTTCCAAAAGTTAGTGCTCTACTTCTGGTCATCACCCCGAACGCCTCTTCGAGGAGCCTTTTGTGACCACCCCCGTCGTCTCCATCGCCTACCACTCCGGCTACGGCCACACCGCGGTCCTGGCCGAGGCAGTCCGTGCCGGCGCCGCCGACGCGGGCGCCACCGTCCACCTGATCAAGGTCGACGAGATCACCGACGCCCAGTGGGAGCTGCTCGACGCCTCCGACGCGATCGTCTTCGGCTCCCCGACCTACATGGGCACCGCCTCCGGCGCCTTCCACCAGTTCGCCGAGGCCAGCTCGAAGCGCTGGTTCACCGACGCCTGGCTGGACAAGCTCGCCGCCGGCTTCACGAACTCCGGCTCCAAGAGCGGCGACAAGGGCCACACCCTCCAGTTCTTCCAGACCCTCGCCGGCCAGCACGGCATGACCTGGGTCAACCTGGGCCTGAAGCCCGGCTGGAACACCAGCGAGGCCTCCGAGAACGACCTCAACCGCCTCGGCTTCTTCTCCGGCGCCGGCGCCCAGACCCACAACGACCTCGGCCCGGAGGGCGTCCACAAGGCCGACGTCGCCACCGCCGAGCACCTCGGCCGCCGCGTCGCGGCCACCGCCCGCACCTTCGCGGCCGGCAAGGCCGCCGCCTGACCCTCGCGCGCCCCTCGCGCACGCTCGCGCACGACTTCGCGTACGACCTCGCGCACGCGAAAGGGCCCCGTCACCTCGCGGTGACGGGGCCCTTTCCGGGTCCGTGGCTCAGTAGCCGAAGAAGTGACAGGCCGGATCTCTGACCTGCTCCCGTGTAAACGATCAATGCTCCGACCTGCGGCTTAGCCGTCGGCGGTTGTCGGCATTGGTCGTCGTCGAGCGCCCTTCGACGGCCCCGAGGCGGCCCGGGGGCTCGCAGAGATGAGCTGCTCCTCGGCGTCGGAGCCCCGCTTTAGAAGTTCGATCGGACCGGCCGTACTCAGCCAACAGCCGAAGGCTCCCTGCCACTGCCGACCGCCTTTGGGCTCCTGCATCCACCGCCGTTGATGTCAGCTGTAGATGTCGGCCGACGGCCACCACCCAGCCAAAGCGGGTGGGCTAACGACCTCTTTACTCACCACCGCCGGGGAGGTCGCACCCTACACGACTCCTCACCCGCTGCCTTCGCCCGATACGCGGCCACGTGCCCCTCGCCTTGATGTCGGTTTGGGAATATGCCTAGGCGATTGCAGTCGCTCGTAAATCCCGGAGCTGCCGTTCGCCCCCATCCCTGCAGCAAACGCCTTTCCTGTAGCGAGAACCTCGTGATGCCGCAATACCCGCTCTGAAAAAGTTCGCGCGAACGGAATCAGATGGCCATTCAAGTACTCATTGAAAAAGTCTTTATGGACAACATCGATCGCCATCGTTTTTCCTGTGTGGCCCATGAATGCACCCGGCTCCTCAGGCTCATGACGGAATAGCCGACTCCACGGAGTAAAGCTCAACTCCGTTCCAGTGGATGCCGTTTTCGCCGCAACCATAGGGGCATCGAGAACCGCTACCACCGCGAGAAGGTGCGCATCAAAGAAGCGGTGCGATTCCTTGGGTGCAGACGAAGCGGAGAAGTGAGTCGCTGCGCTCGCCAAGGGCATAACGATCCCGTTATATGCATCTGTTCCGGATAGTTCCAGCTTGGGCCCCTTGCGGGCACACTTGCTCATAATAGAGAAACCATCTCTACTCATGAACGGCTCCTCGGCAAGCTCGAGTGCGCGCATAACGGAGTAGAGCCACGTGGAACGAGAGTCATCAGTCGAGATGACAATTTCGTCCTGCTGCAGTCCCGCGACCTGGGGGAGAGTCAGGCGCCAGGGCGCCTCGGCGGGTGAAAAGAATACATAAGGTAGATCTGACTGCTTACATTCGATGAGGATCGTCAATGACGTACGAATCCGCGATTCGCTTGACGGCGGAGCGTCTAGCTCCTTCATGGCCATCAGGTCGCAGGACCGCATCTCGCCTGTGATTCGATCACGAAATCCCCACTCTTGCTGTACGCGAAAATCTCCTCCCAATAGATCAAAAACAGCGCTTTGGAGAGGGTAACCAGATTTCTCAATGGCGTCCGTAAGGATTTCTTCCGTGAGCCCTGCTTTGAGATGGTTACTCTGAGGGTTCGCGATTTCGATATTCGCCACTAGTCGGCACTCCCGGTTGAATCCCTCGTTTTGCTTGGATCGCCACTCTAGGGGATCCAACTCTCCAAGTTGTGGAGATCAGTGAAAGAGGGCAGCGGAGCGACTTTGAGCGAGCGGCCATGGCCTCGTCGACTTCCGGCACACCGAGCACTGCCCTGACTCCCGTCCCGTCTGCCGTCGACCCACACACCGTGGAGCAGGCGCGGTGCCGGGCGTCCAGGTGGAGCGCGCCACTGTACGAACGACCTGGACGCCCGGTGCCGTGTCTGCTCGGCTCTGCCTGGGTCGACGGCAGACGGGATGGGAGTCCCCCACCGCCACACCCCACCGGTCGGCACCCGCGCACGGGCCCCCTCCATCCCGGAGCCGGAGCGCCCCCGCCGGAGGCATCGTCCTGAGCCGCACTCGCGTGCCGCCTCGGCCACATCGTGGGTTCGTCACCCATCAACCCAAGCCGTCAGGCGTGCGGCCGGCGGCCGGGCTGGAGCGGGGCGCAGACAGGAGCGCAGGCCCGGGCGACGGGCCGCGCGCGCCGCGCCGTGCGCGGCGGGTGCCTTGATGAGGTAGAGAAATCTGTAACAGCCCCAGGGCCCCTACGGGCGGATGTACGCGATCGTGGCGTCGTCGTACTGCTTGCTTCGCGGCCATCGGCTGAGGTCGGGGTCGGATGCTTCCACTGCGCGGACTTGCCGGAGTACGTCTTCGGGGCCGCCATGGCTGAGCATGGTCATGTATCCCTGCCAGTCGGTGGCGTGGAACATCCCCACGAGTCGCCCAGCACCGTCTGTCAGCAGGGCAGCGCCTTGGACGCGGAATGCGCTCTCCGTGCCGGTGAGTGCCTGGCTTGCTGCTGCGGGGTCAGCCGCTGCCACCCAGTACCCGCCCGGAGTGTTGCGCAGGCTGCGCTCTTCCCGGACCAGGGCTTCGTGGGCTCGCTGCCGCTCCGGCGTCCCTGGGGCTGCCCTTGTGAGGGCTTCGCGGGCTCGTGGCGCTACCTGGGCGAGGCGGTCGTCCGTTGTGGCCGTCGCTACGCCGTTGCTGTCGACGAGAACCGTGCAGTCTCCCAGGACGAGCCACTCGAGGACGTCACCCCGCACCCGGGCCACAGCTACTGTTGCGGAAGGGGAAAGCGGGTTGTCGACCACGCAGGTGTCCCGGTGCAGGCTCGCCGTCGATTCGATGGCCGTCGCCAGGCAGATCGTCAGGGGCTCGTCTCCCCGGGCGGCCTCCGCGTGCAGGCGAGTCCCCAACCGCTCTACGTACCAGGCGACTCCGTGTCGGCACCCCGACTTCATCCCCGGTGCCATGCCGGCTCCGTCCAGGACCACGGCCGCGGTGGAGTCGGAGAGCGTGAAGTCCTCGTTTGGGCCCTGAGGCCGGGGGTAGCTGGCCGCGTCGACGAGCACGTCAGGTGGTCTCGTGGATCAGGACGTCGCTTAGCGCGCGGCTGCTGCTGATCGTCTTCGTGCTCGGGTCGTAGTCGGCGGCGATCACCATGGAGAACGGCGCTGTGCCCGCCTGCTTGTACAGGTCGGCGATGTTCTCGGAGAGGAAGTGGGCCACGCCCAGCGAACCCACCGCGTGGACGCCGGCGATGAGCAGGAAGGTGCCCTGTCCGTCGGGCCTCGGCAGTCGGCCGAGATATGCGATGTCCGTCGGCGACGGCGCCTCGGGGTCGTCGGTGGGAGAGGTGTGTACGGTGCCGCCGTCCCTCTCGGTCAAGGCCCAGCGCCCGTCGGGCAGGGTCTCGAAGGCCAGCCGCGGATCCTTGCCCAGAGCCTCGGCGGTGACGGGCGACGTCTTGGGACCGCAGACGACCATGAGGTCATCGCGGTTGAGGTCGATCGCGCCCGACGTCGGGATGTAGCCGAGGTCTCCGTCGAGCTGAAGCCGATGCGCCAACGCCAACAGCTTCTGTCCCGTGGAGCTGTCTTCGAGCGCTACGTAGTCCCGCTCGCCCGGTCGCATGGGTACGAGTACCTGGGCGTGCTCGGTGCCGAGGAACGCGCGCTCCGGCGGGGGGCCGGCATCACGGAGCTGCGCCACACGCGCCCGACTGACGCCCATCATCTTGGCGACGTCCGCCATGGAATGCCCGTGATCGCGCAGCCAAGCGATGCTCTCCTTGCGCATGCGAGAGGTCTCAACGACGGCGGCTTGCAAGTCCCCCATCAGCTCCACTGCGGCCTTCACGCGGAGCGCGTGATCTTGCATGGCGGCGACCCGCCGCACTTCTTCAATCACGGCGAACACCTCGCGGAACCGGACATAGGGCTGACTTCATACCCACATGTTAAGGGGGGCTTGACACCTTGCACCAGTCGAGTGCATCTTGGGTGCTAACCCCCCCTTAACACGGCCGGGGGATTCGACGCTCGGGCTGTTAAGCCCCCCTTACCGGGAGAGTGGACATGCCGTCCTTCAAGATCGACCTTTCGACCGCCGTCGTGTTCGTCGCGACCGCTCCCACGCCGAAGCTCGTGAGCAAGCAGACCGGCGAGCGCGCCATGGACCGGGAGACCGGCGCCGGGCTGTCCACGGTGGGCCTCCTGATCTCCGACGAGGGGGAGGGCAACCTCTACCAGGTGACGATCCCGGAGACCGGTCTCCCCGAGGGTCTGGCCCCCGGCATGCCGGTGTCGGTCATCGGGCTCAAGGCCCGGGACTGGGAGAACACGTTCAACGGCCAGACCCGCCACGGCATCTCGTTCCGCGCCGTCGCGGTCACCCCGATGGGGGTCTGACCATGACGGACATGGCGACGTTATGGGAGGTCGGCCTCCCGCTCGCCGGAACCGCCGGCGGTCTCGGATACGCGAAGGTCCGCGCACCCCGGGTGTTCTGGTCGCTGGTCGGCCTGCCGGTGACGCGGGTGCGGTTGGCGATGAACTACCGCTCGACGATGGACGTGTGCGGGCTGACGGTGCAGCCGTCCCGCCTGCGGGCGTTCGTGGTCCGCAACCTCGCCCGCCGCCCCGACGTCCAGCCCGTCCCGCCGAAGGTCCGCCGCGTGCGGGGCACCTCGACCGGCCTGCGGGTCACCCTCCGTCTCCCGGCCGGTCTGGAGCCCGCCGACGTGATGGCGGCCTCCGAACGGCTGCGGCACGCCTGGGGCGTCCACTCCGTCAACGTCTTCGAGACCAAGCCCGGCTTCGTGGAACTGCGGATGACCGGCTACGACGTCCTCAACCGGGTGCGGATGCCTCGCCAGAGCCCCTCGGGGCCGATGACGGTGCCGGTTGCCCTGCGGGAGGATGGGACCGCGTTCGTACGGGACTACCTCAAGGTCCCGCACGCGCTGACCCTCGGCGCGAACCAGTCGGGCAAGTCCATGTACCAGCGCAACCTGATCGCCGGGCTGGCCCGGCTGCGGGTGGCCCTGGTCGGCATCGACTGCAAGCGCGGTGTCGAACAGCGCGGCTACGCGCCCCGCCTCTCCGCCCTCGCGATCACCCCGGAGGAAGCGGACGGCCTGTTGGACGGGCTGGTGGGGGAGATGGAATCCCGCTTCGACCTGCTCAGTGACCACGGCGTCGCCGATATCTGGGCCCTCCCCGAGAAGATCCGGCCGGTCCCGGTCGTGGTCCTGGTGGACGAGGTCGCGGAACTCTTCCTCGTGGCGACGAAGAAGGACGAGGAACGCCGGGACCGGATGGTCACTCAGCTGATCCGCCTCGGCCAGCTGGCCCGCGCGGCCGGCATCTTCCTGGAGGTCTGCGGGCAGCGGTTCGGTTCCGACCTCGGCAAGGGCGCCACCGCCCTGCGCGCCCAGCTCACGGGCCGGACCGTGCACCGGGTCAACGACAAGCAGACCGCCGAGATGGGTGTCGGAGACATCGCCCCGGACGCTGTGGTCACGGTGCTGACCATCCCGCCCGACCGGCCCGGCGTCGCGGTGGCCGGGGACACCTCCGGCGGCTGGTCCCGCATCCGCACCCCCGCCCTCACCGCCGCCGAAGCGGCCGCGATCTGCGCCGCGCACGCCCACCTCACCCCGGACCTGCCCGCCCTCGCCGTCTACCGCCCCGCCATCCCGGAGAGCGTCGGCGACCCGGAGTCGGTCCCGCTGGTGAAGCCGAGCCCGGCCACCGCGTAGCTCACCTGTCCCACTTCGGTCGGCGTGACCGTCTCACGCCAGGTCCCTACCCGACCCATGCCCGAAAGGAGGTGACCGAGTGTTCCGCACCCTCCGCCTCGACGCCGTCCTGGTCCAGGCCGTCATCGCCGGGGCCTTGTCCTTCGCCCACCTGCACGACCTGGCCGAAGCGGCCGGGCAGGACGGCTGGAAGGCGTGGGCCTACCCGGTCTCCGTCGACCTGCTCCTGGTCGCTGCCTGGCGCCGGATGCGCACCGACACCGCCAACCGCGACGCCTGGCTCTGGTTCGCCATCGCCCTCATCGCTTCACTCGGCGCCAACGTCGCCACCGCCGGACTCCTCGACATGAGCGACGTCCCCGATTGGCTGCGCATCCTCGTCGCCGGATGGCCCGCCCTCGCCTTCCTCGGCGGCACCCTCCTCGCCCACGCACACGCTGCCGTACCCGTGCGGGAACCGGAGCCCGCACCGGTCAAGGAACCCGACTACGAGCCCGTTCCGGATCTGTTCGTGGAGCGCGCTCCGGAACATGCACCGGAACTCCCGCCGGCCCAACTCGGCTCGCAGGAGCCACAGCCGGAGCCTGCCCCGCAGGAACAGCTGCCGGAGCCTGCTCCCTCGGCACCCGTCGTCACCGTGCCGCCCGCGCTCCTCGCCCATGCCCAGAAAATCGCGGACGCCCACCGGGCCCAGACCGGTGCACCGATCGACGCGGAAACCCTCCGCTCCCGGCACGGCATGCCCGCCGCGCTCGCGGACTCCATCGCGCTCCAACTCGCCTGACCCGGAAGGAGCAAGACCCGTGCGCCCGAACCGCTTCCACCACGTGATCCGCATCGGCCCGGTGCAGATCGGCACCCACCACGACGGCCGGGGCCGCACCAAGCACACCGCCGTGTGCACGGCCCCCGGCTGCGACTTCTCCGCCGACTACAACACCCGCGCCGCCGCCGAACTCGCCGCCCGCACCCACCGCTGCAACCCGCGCTGACCCGAAGGAGCCCGTCTCGTGGACGTCCCGCTCTGGCTCGCCCTGATCGTCGTCGGCGGCCTCGGCATCAAGCTCATCCGCCCGCCCTGGTGGCTCGTCGCCGTCCTCCTCCTCGGCGGCTACCTCCTCGCCGACAGCCTGTTCGCCCCGCTCATCGACCCGATCACCAAGTAGGGAGACCCCGTCATGCTCCGACCGCACGTCCCGGTCAACCCGCTCCCGACCGGCACCCCCATCCCCCTCCTCAAGCCCATCCCCGTCGACAGCGGGGTCGAGCCGGTCGCCTCGACCCCGGTCCCGGCCCCGGTCGCTGCGCCTCGCACCTTGGTCCAGCTGACCCCGGGCAGCGCGCTCGCCCTCGCGGCCGGCGGCGGTGCGGTGGTCCTGGTCGTCGGCGCCGTCCTGGTCTCGATGCTCCTCGCGGTCGCCATCACCGGTGTCTCCGTCGCCGTGTGCGCGGTCGTCCTCAAGTCCCTGCTCAACCAGGAAAGGAAGCACTGAGATGGGTCTGTTCAGCCGCAAGTCCACCGACGCCCCGTCCAACCCGCAGATGGCCGAACTGGGCCGCGAGTACGCCATCGCCAGGCGCCACGGCGACCGCAAGGCCATGGGCCGCATCACCCGCCAGCTGGGCACCTCCGGCGCCAGCGCGAGCGACATGAACTCCTTTGAGCAGGGCCGGGACGCCTACGACGCCATCCCGCCCATCAAGCCCACCCGCAACCGCCGCAAGGGCCGGTGACCACCATGGACACCCAGACCCTCGCCGCCGCCGGTTTACCGGCCCTCGGCTGGGCCCTGCACGGCGGACTGCTCCTGCGCCGTCTGGCCACCGCCCGCCGCGACCCCCTGACCAGCCTCCATACCCGCGACGGATGGTCGGCCCGTGCCGAACACCTGCTGGCCAAGAACGCGAACGCGCTCGTGCTCCTGGTCGACCTGGACGACTTCAAGGCCATCAACGACACCCACGGCCACGCCGCCGGAGACGCGGTCCTCACCGCCACCGCCGACAGGCTGACCGACTGGTGCGGACGCCACGGCATCGCTGCCCGCCTCGGCGGAGACGAGTTCGCCGCCATCGTCACCGACCCCGCCCACACCGCCGGCCTCTTCGCCCTGCGGATCGCGCTGGATCAGCCGGTCGAACACAACGGTCACGTCCTGCCGGTCTCGGCCTCGGTCGGCCACTGCCACCGCGAACACCTGCCGGTCCCGACCCTCACCGACGCCCTCTCGACCGCCGACGCATCGATGTACGCGGCCAAGGGCCACGGCAGGCGCAACCACACACGCTGAGCGGCCCCCGGGACGGCCTCGGTCGCCAAACTTCCGCCGCCCCGGGCGCCTCAACCCCTCCCAGATCCACCGGACCCGAAAGGGAAACCTCATAATGCCCCAGACCCCGACCCCGCGCGTCTGCTCCCATTGCGACGGCTTCCCCGTCGTCCACATCACCACCGGCAGCCTCACCCCCGACGGACAGCGCCGCACCCTCGCCGCCGCCTGCCCCGCCTGCCAGGGCACCGGCACCCGCACCACCCCGGCCGCCGTCGTCCGTGCGGGGAAGTGACCCGTTGACCGACGCCGCCCTCCAGGCGGGCCTGGACCCGGCCACCCTGAGCGACCTGCTCCGGATGGCCGGGTCCCCCGGCTTCGACCGCCTCACCGAACAACTCCGCCGCACCGGCGGATGCACCGCCCCCATCCGCCTCACCGGCGGCACCAGGACCATCGACCCGGCCACCCGGACCGTGCTCCATGCCTACAACACCGACGCCGAGCCCGGCGGGGTCCTGCGTGTGGCCTGCGGCAACCGGCGGGCCTCCCGTTGCCCCTCCTGCGCCTGGACCTACGCGGGCGACACCTACCACCTGATCCGCGCCGGACTCGTCGGCGACAAGGGCACCCCGGAGACGATCCGCGATCACCCCCGGGTCTTCGCCACGCTCACCGCCCCGTCCTTCGGCCCGGTCCACAACCGGCCCAGCTCCCGGCCCTGCCGCTGCGGCACCCGCCACGCCGAGGATGCCCCGGAGCTGGGCACCCCGCTCGACCCGTCCTCGTACGACTACGCGGGTGCGGTGCTGTGGAACAACCACGCCTCCGAGCTGTGGCGGTACTTCACGATCTACCTCCGCCGTGAGGTCGCCGCCCGCGCCGGCCTCACCCAGAAAGCCGCCCGCGAACAGTCCCGCGTCTCCTTCGGCAAGGTCGCCGAGTACCAAAAGCGCGGCGCCGTTCACTTCCACGCCGTCATCCGCTTCGACGGCCCTCAAGGGCCCGACACCCCGCCCCCGGCCTGGGCCACCCTCGACCTCCTCACCGACGCCATCCGGGCCGCCGCCGCCCGGGCCCAAGTGGTCGTCCCCGCCGCCCCGGCCTACGGCGTCGGCCAGGATCGCACCCTCACCTGGGGCGCCCAGCTCGACGTCCAGCCCATCGGCGCCTTCGGCCAGGGCGAAGAGCTGACCGAACAGGCCGTCGCCGCCTACGTTGCCAAGTACGCCACCAAGGCCGCCGAGACCACCGGCTCTGTCGACCACCGCGTGGGCAACAAGGAAGCCCTGATCCTCCTCGACGTCCCGGACCACCCCCGGCGGCTGATGGAAGCCTGCATGGACCTGGATGCCGCCTACCCGGACCGGCGCCTCCGTGCCTGGGCTCACATGCTCGGCTTCCGCGGCCACTTCTCCACCAAGTCCCGCGCCTACTCCACCACCCTCGGCGCCTTACGCCAGGTCCGCGCCGACTACCGAGCCCACCAGCAACGCACCGCCCTCGGCCTGCCCGACCCCGACGAACACCCGGAAGCGCCCTTCCTCGTCGTCGCCCACTGGGCCTATGCCGGCCATGGCGCCACACCTGGTGAGTCCTGGCTCGCCGCCAATGTCCGCCGGGACCTCCAGCACAACCGCGAACACGCACGCGAGATCCGTACCGAACTCGAAGCCACCGACATGGGGGAGTGGTGACCGTGGCCCGTGCTCTGCCGCAGCGATACCTCACGCCGACCGACCTCGCGGACCTCCTGGGCGTCCCGCTGGAGACCGTCTACCAGTGGCGCCGGAAGGACACCGGCCCCCGGGGCTTCCGCGTCGGCCGGCACCTTCGCTTCGACCCCGAGGACGTTCGCGTCTGGGTGGCCTCCCTTATGTACAAGGAAGCCGCCTGATGGCCGGGCACATCCAGGACCGCTGGTTCAAGACGGAGCCTGGGCCCGACGGTAAGCCTCAGCGGGTCAAGACCGAGCGCCACGGTGTCGGCCTTCGGTACCGCGCCCGCTACATCGGCCCGGACGGCACCGAGAAGTCGAAAAGCTTCCCGGACAAGCAGAAGCGCAAGGCCGAGATCTGGTTGTCCAACATCGAGGCGGACATGTCCCGGGGCGACTACATCGCTCCGGAGGCAGGCAAGGTCACCTTCGAGCAGTACACGACTCAGTGGATCAAGACCCAGGGGACCGATCCGTCCACGCGGGAGTCCGTCGAGATGCGCCTCCGGCTCCACGTGCTTCCGCACATAGGGACGCGGCCCATGAGCTCCTTCAACCCGACGCACCTTCGTCTGTGGATGCGCACGCTGGAGGACGCGGGCCTCTCCGCTTCTTACCGGCGTGGGATCTTCGCGCACGTCTCTACGGTCTTCACGGCCGCCGTGGAGGACCGGATCATCAGGGCCAACCCCTGCAGTGCCCGGTCCGTAAAGGCGCCCCGGCCTGACCCCCGCAAGGTGAAGCCGTGGTCGGCTGCCCGCGTCATGGCCGTCCGGGCCGAGTTGCCCGAGCGGTACCAGGCCCTTGTCGACTCCGCCGCCGGGTGCGGTCTGCGCCAGGGGGAGGTGTTCGGCCTCGCCGTCGAGGACCTGGACCTCCGGGGCGGAGTCGTCCACGTCGTCCGACAGGTGAAGCTGCTCCGCAACCGCCCGGTCTTCGCTCCGCCCAAGGGTGGCAAGGAACGGGACGTGCCTCTGCCCGAGTCCATCGCCCTCGCGCTGTCCGATCACCTTCACCAGTTCCCGGCGGCAGAGGTCACCCTGCCCTGGAAGACGCTCGATGGTCCGCCGGTCACGGCGACGCTGATCTTCCGGAGTCCGGAGGGGCTCTCCCTGAACCGGAACCGTTTCAACGACCGCCAGTGGCGTCCGGCCCTCCGTGCCGCCGGCATCGTGGGCGGGCGGGACAACGGGATGCACGCGCTCCGGCACTTCTACGCGTCCGTACTCCTGGACGCGGGGGAGAGCATCAAGGCGCTGAGCGAGTACCTCGGCCACCACGACCCCGGGTTCACGCTGCGGACCTACACCCACCTCATGCCGTCGAGCCAGACCCGTACGCGGACCGCCGTGGACGCGGTGTGGGCCGCCCCTGTCGTCGAACCTGAAGGGCATACGGATGACCAGGCGTAGTCCGCTCAACCCGCTGGAACCCGAGGTCACGGCGTCGAGCATGATGGCCGGCATGCTGCTGACCTTTGGCCCCGACCGCCAGACCCGTGAGTTCACCTGCGATTGCTGCAAGGCTCCCAAAGAACGGGCCTGGAACTTCATCCACGCGGACGGCGCCCCGTACGCCGTGTACTTCGCCGACTGCTATCACCACACGGACCGGGACCACGATGCGTGGATCGACGTCATCTTCGGCACCTGGGGCGCCGGTCCGGACCAGTGGGCCGATCACGTCGCCTTCGGCTGCCGGGTCGGTCCGGTGCAGGGGCAGACGTCCCCCGCGTCCACTCTGGTGACCGCCGGCCTCGCCCATGCGGATGGGCCTCTCTTCGGGCGCAAGCTCGATCGGGAGGCGGCTCTTCAGCACCCGCTGCTGAACGACTTCTGGAAGGTCTCGGACTTCATCCTGGAGAACGACCCCTTGGTGCGGGGGCATCTCTACGGCCATTAGGCAGTAGGCCGCAGACGCAATGTGGGCCGCCCCAGGTGCCGATCACGGCCCCGGGACGGCCCACGAGAAGTAGTAGGGCTCTGACCTGCGGGAATCTCAGTAGCCGAAGTCCTGGGTCCACCAGGGGCCGCCGTCGCCGAAGACGACGCCCACGCCCAGGCTGGTGAAGTCGCAGTTCAGGATGTTGGCGCGGTGGCCGTCGCTGTTCATCCAGGACGCCATCACCGCCGCCGCGTCCACCTGGCCGCGTGCGATGTTCTCGCCGCCCATGCCCGTGACGCCCGCCTGCTCCGCCCGGACCCAGGGCGTGTCGCCGTCCGGGTCCGTGTGGTCGAAGAAGCCGCGGGCCGCCATGTCCGCGCTGAACGCGCCGGCCAGCGCCGAGAGCTTCGCGTCCGCGCGGACCGGGGCGCAGCCCACCTTGCCGCGTTCGACGTTGACCAGGCGCAGGACCTCGGCCTCGGCCGCGTCGCCCCGGTCGGCGGTGGAGGTGACCGTGGCCCGCTCGGTCGGAGCAGCCGTGGTCGGGACCGGCTTCGGCGCGGGCGCCTGGGTCGTGGGCGCGGCCGAGACCTTCGTCGGCACCGGCTTCGGGGTGGCCGTCCTCGTCTTCGTCGGGGTCGGCTTCGGCTTGGGGGTGGCCTTCGGGCTCGGCTTCCCGGACGGGGTCGCCGAGGGGGACGGGGAGGTGCGGGCCTTGTCGGCGCTCGACCCCGCCGGGGTCTGCGTGGCCCCGCCCTGCGTCGTCAGCTCCGGGGCCTGCCGGGTCTGGACCTGGCGCTCGCTCGTGCCGGCGCTGCCGACGGTGAACGTGTCCCCGCCGGGCAGCAAACCCGAGGCGACGGCGACCGCGCCGACCGCGACGGCCGCGGAGGCGCCGAGCAGGCCGGTGCGCACCGGCCGACGGCGGCGGGCACCCTGCTGAGGGCGGCCCGAACCGGCCGCGTAGTCTTCTGCGGCGGGTGCGGCGCCGGAGCGACGGTGGCGTCCCATCTGCTCTGCCTTCCTCTGCTGGTCTTCGCGGATCTTCGCCGGTTCTACGCCGGGCTTTGCTGATCTTTGCTGTCGGTACCGCTTCGGGTCGACAGTCGAACGGCGCGTCCCCGAACGGGTGAGGTCTGTTCGGTCGGGACTGTACGCCATGAGACGCAGGGGCGATGTGCTGATCTGGCAATCCGCCCGTTAGCGTGCAGCCATGAGTGACGACGTACGGATGACCGCCTGGGTGCGCGGCCGGGTACAGGGAGTGGGCTTCCGCTGGTTCACCAGGGCAAACGCCTTGGAGATCGGCGGCCTGGTGGGCTTCGCCCTGAACCTCGACGACGGCAGGGTGCAGGTCGTGGCCGAGGGGCCGCGTGAGAATTGCCACCGTCTGCTGGACTGGCTCCGGTCCGACGACACACCCGGACGTGTGGACGGCGTCACTGAGATCTGGGACACCCCGCGCGGCGGCTACGACAGCTTCGCCATCCGCTGACGATCACGCTCCGAAACCCCGCCCGGTGACCGAGAGCGGCACCGGGCGGACGCGCGGTAACAGGGGCGTGACCAGCGAACCGCCTGATGGTTGCCAAGTCGCGCCGGTCGTGCAAGGCTGCCCCGTAAGGATGATCGCGACGCCCCCGAGGCACCGAGTTCGAACGCCCCGCCGCCCGCTGAGCGGCCCGGGACTCCTCGGTAGCCCTTCAAACGGGGCGTGATCGTGTTGACCGTCAAACTTTTTGGTGAGACTCTGGAAGCCCCGCGCACCTTAGCTGTTTGGCAGTGGAACCGGCACGACAAACTGCCGAGCACCGCGGGTGCGAATCCCTCACGACCCACACCGCTTCGGTCGGTCACTCATTGTGGAGGACCATCCATCATGGCAAAGGCGCTTCTCGGTTACGTCGGCGGCTCCGACCCGCGACTCCTCGCCGAGATGCGACGGCTTCAGCAGCGTGTCCAGGACCTCGAATCCGAGCTGGTACGGATCCAGTCCGAGAACGACACGCTCGCCGCTGCCGCCGCTCAGCACCAGGGAGAGTCGCTGCTGAACGGCATCGACCTCGACGTACCCCAGGCAGAGCCTGCGCTCACCTGACAACCCAGCCCCCCGGGGCCAGGCGGAAAGCATTCTCGTCGGCGCAGCCGGACACCCACACAGCTGATCGTGCGGAACGACGCACGTGCACGACAGCTGGACATGCAAGGGGCGCCTCGGCGTCCCTTCTTTCTTTCACCCGCCGTTTCCCCCGCGTACCACCCCTCCTCATCCGAGGATCTGCCCCACACGATCGCGGGCGAAACGCACGCGCCCCGGTAGAGTCCCCGGGGTGCACCTCAAGGCCCTGACCCTCCGCGGATTCAAGTCGTTCGCCTCGGCCACCACGCTGCGGTTCGAACCGGGAATCACCTGTGTCGTGGGCCCCAACGGCTCCGGCAAGTCCAACGTGGTGGACGCCCTGTCCTGGGTCATGGGCGAGCAGGGCGCCAAGTCGCTGCGCGGCGGCAAGATGGAGGACGTCATCTTCGCCGGCACGACCGGGCGCCCCCCGCTCGGCCGCGCCGAGGTCTCGCTGACCATCGACAACTCCGACGGCGCGCTGCCCATCGACTACGCCGAGGTCACCCTCACCCGGATCATGTTCCGCGGCGGCAGCAGCGAGTACCAGATCAACGGCGACACCTGCCGGCTGCTCGACTTCCAGGAACTGCTCTCCGACTCCGGCATCGGCCGCGAGATGCACGTCATCGTCGGACAGGGCCAGCTCGACTCCGTGCTGCACGCCGACCCGATGGGCCGCCGCGCCTTCATCGAGGAGGCCGCCGGCGTCCTCAAGCACCGCAAGCGGAAAGAGAAGGCGCTGCGGAAGCTGGACGCGATGCAGGCCAACCTCGCGCGCGTGCAGGACCTCACCGACGAGCTCCGCCGCCAGCTCAAGCCGCTCGGCCGGCAGGCCGCCGTCGCCCGCCGCGCCGTCGTCATCCAGGCCGACCTGCGCGACGCCCGGCTCCGCCTCCTCGCCGACGACCTCGTCCGCCTCCAGCAGGCGCTGAACGCCGAGGTCGCCGACGAGGCGGCCCTGCTCGCCCGCAAGGAGGCCACCGAGGCCGAGCTCCGCGCCGCCCTCGCCCGGGAGGCCGAGCTCGAAGCGGAGGCCCGCACCCTCGTGCCCCGCCTGGAGCGCGCACAGCAGAACTGGTACGCCCTGTCCCAGCTCGCCGAGCGCGTCCGCGGCACCGTCTCCCTCGCCGACGCGCGCGTGAAGAGCGCCACCACCGCACCCGCCGAGGAGCGCCGCGGCCGCGACCCGGAGGACCTGGAGCGGGAGGCCGCCCGCGTCCGCGAACAGGAGGCCGAGCTCGAAGCCGCCCTGGAGGCCGCCGAGCGCGCCCTGGAGGACACCGTCGCCCACCGCTCCGACCTGGAGCGCAGCCTCGCGGCCGAGGAGCGCCGCCTCAAGGACCTGGCACGCGCCATCGCCGACCGCCGCGAAGGCCTCGCCCGGCTCCACGGCCAGGTCAACGCGGCCCGCTCGCGCGCCGCCTCCGCCCAGGCGGAGATCGACCGGCTCGCCGCCGCCCGCGACGAGGCCGCGGAGCGCGCGGCCGCCGCGCAGGAGGAGTACGAGCAGCTGAAGGCCGAGGTCGACGGCCTCGACGCGGAGGACACCGAGCACAGCGAGCGCTACGAGGCCGCCCGCCGCGAACTGGCCGACGCCGAGGCCGCGCTGAGCGCCGCCCGCGAGGCCGCCGCCGACGCCGAGCGCCGCCGCGCCGCCACCCGGGCCCGGCACGACACCCTCGCCCTCGGGCTCCGCCGCAAGGACGGCACGGGCGCCCTGCTCTCCGCGGGGCTCACCGGACTCCTCGGCCCGGCCGCCGAACTCCTCACCGTCACCCCCGGATACGAGATCCCCGTCGCCGCCGCCCTCGGCGCGGCCGCCGACGCGCTCGCCGCCGAAGGGCCCTCCGCCGCCGCCGAAGCCCTGCGCCTGCTGCGCAAGCAGGACGCGGGCCGGGCCACGCTGATCCTGGCCGGAGCCCCCGAGCCGCGCCCCGCGGTGCCGGCCGACGGACACCCGTACGCCGCCGACCTGGTCCACGGGCCCGGCGAACTCCTCGCCGCCGTCGGCCGGTTGCTCGCCGGCATCGTGGTCGTCGGCGACCTCGACGAAGCCGCCGAACTCGTCAGGACCCGGCCCGAGCTGACCGCCGTCACCAGCGAAGGCGACCTGCTCGGGGCGCACTTCGCTCAGGGCGGCTCGGCCGGCGCGCCCAGCCTCCTCGAAGTCCAGGCCTCCGTCGCCGAAGCCGCCGCCGAACTCGACGAACTGGCCATACGCTGCGAGGAGTTCGCCGCCGCGCAGACCGAGGCCGCCGAGCGGCGCCGCACCGCCGCGGCGCTCGTGGAGGAGCTCGACACCCGCCGCCGCGCGGGGGAGCGCGAGCGGTCCGCCGTCGCCCAGCGGCTCGGACGGCTCGCCGGCCAGGCCAGGGGAGCGGCCGGGGAGGCCGAGCGGACCGCGGCGGCCGCCGCCCGCGCCCAGGAGGCCCTGGAGAAGGCCACCGCCGAAGCCGAGGAACTCGCCGAACGGCTCCTCGTGGCCGAGGAGATGCCGGCCGAGGACGAGCCCGACACCTCCACGCGCGACCGGCTCGCGATCGACGGCTCCAACGCGCGCCAGACCGAGATGGAGGCGCGGCTCCAGGTCCGTACCCACGAGGAGCGGGTCAAGGGCCTGGCCGGACGGGCGGACTCGCTCGACCGGGCCGCCCGCGCCGAACGGGAGGCACGCGCGCGTGCCGAGCAGCGCCGGGCCCGGCTGCGCCACGAGGAGCGCGTGGCGGGCGCGGTCGCCGCCGGTGCCCGCGCCCTCCTGGCCCATGTCGAGGTCTCCCTGGTCCGCGCCGAGCGGGAGCGGGTGGTCGCCGAGGCGGCGAGGGCCGACCGGGAGCAGGGTCTGACGGCCGCCCGGGCCCGGGGCCGGGACCTCAAGGCGGAGCTCGACAAGCTGACCGACTCGGTCCACCGGGGCGAGGTGCTCGGCGCCGAGAAGCGGCTGCGGATCGAGCAGCTGGAGGCGAAGGCCCTGGAGGAGTTCGGCGTGGAGGCGACCGCCCTGGTCGCCGAGTACGGCCCGGAGCAGCCCGTGCCCCCCTCGCCCGTGGCGGAGGGGGAACCGGAGGAGGCGTCCGAGGCCCGGCCGCGGCCGTTCGTCCGTTCGGAGCAGGAGAAGCGGCTGAAGGCCGCCGAACGGGCGTACCACCAGCTCGGCAAGGTCAATCCGCTGGCCCTGGAGGAGTTCGCGGCCCTTGAGGAGCGCCACCGGTTTCTCTCGGAGCAGCTGGAGGACCTGAAGAAGACCCGCACCGACCTGCTTCAGGTCGTGAAGGAGGTCGACCTGCGCGTCGAGCAGGTCTTCACCGAGGCGTACCGGGACACCGCCCGCGAGTTCGAGGGCGTCTTCTCGCGGCTCTTCCCGGGCGGCGAGGGCCGGCTCGTGCTCACCGACCCGGACAGCATGCTCACCACCGGTGTCGAGGTGGAGGCCCGTCCGCCGGGCAAGAAGGTCAAGCGCCTCTCGCTGCTCTCCGGCGGGGAGCGCTCGCTGACCGCCGTGGCGCTGCTCGTCTCGATCTTCAAGGCCAGGCCCAGCCCGTTCTACGTGATGGACGAGGTCGAGGCGGCCCTCGACGACACCAACCTCCAGCGGCTGATCCGGATCATGCGGGAGCTCCAGGAGTCCTCGCAGCTGATCGTGATCACGCACCAGAAGCGGACGATGGAGGTCGCGGACGCCCTCTATGGCGTGTCCATGCAGGGCGACGGCGTCTCGAAGGTGATCAGCCAGCGACTCCGCTGAGGCTCGGGGGATCTCCTCTGCGTTCAACCTGTGAACTCAAGAGGCTTCGCGGTGCTCATAAAGTCACACGACATCGAGTATTGACTTCGAAACATGAAGGCATAGTCTCTGCAACGTTGCTTTTACCTTCACGTGGTGGGCGGCGTGAAGTTGTGCGCCACTGGAAGGGCTTGCCCCCCACCGAGGAGTCCATGTGACCAGCACCGCGCAGGCGCCCACGCCGCCGCCTTCCGAAGGCCGAGCCGCCCACCCGGACCACCTCGGCCACGTCATCTTCATCACGGCCTCCGCCGCGATGGGCGGCTTCCTCTTCGGCTACGACAGCTCCGTCATCAACGGCGCCGTCGAGGCGATCCGCGACCGCTACGACATCGGCTCCGGCACGCTCGCCCAGGTCATCGCCATCGCCCTGATCGGCTGCGCCATCGGCGCCGCCACCGCGGGCCGGATCGCCGACCGCATCGGACGCATCCGCTGTATGCAGATCTCCGCGGCCCTCTTCGCCGTCAGCGCCGTCGGCTCCGCGCTGCCCTTCGCCCTCTGGGACCTCGCCCTCTGGCGGATCATCGGCGGCTTCGCCATCGGCATGGCCTCCGTCATCGGCCCCGCCTACATCGCCGAGGTCGCCCCCGCCGCCTACCGAGGCCGCCTCGGCTCCTTCCAGCAGGCCGCGATCGTCATCGGCATCGCCATCTCCCAGCTGGTCAACTACGGCATCCTCCAGCTCGCCGACGGCGACCAGCGCGGCGAGATCGGCGGCATCGAGGCCTGGCAGTGGATGCTCGGCGTGATGGTCGTCCCCGCGCTCCTCTACGGCATGCTGTCCTTCGCGATCCCCGAGTCCCCCCGCTTCCTCATCTCCGTCGGGAAGATCGACCGGGCCAAGGAGGTCCTCGCCGAGGTCGAGGGCCACGGCGTCGACCTCGACCACCGCGTCGCCGAGATCGACCGGGCCATGCGCAGCGAGCACAAGTCCACCTTCAAGGACCTGCTCGTCGCCGGCAGCAGGTCCAGGCTCCTGCCCATCGTCTGGGTCGGCATCGGACTCTCGGTCTTCCAGCAGCTCGTCGGCATCAACGTCGCCTTCTACTACTCCGCGACGCTCTGGCAGTCCGTCGGCATCGACCCGTCGAGCTCGTTCTTCTACTCGTTCACCACGTCGATCATCAACATCATCGGCACCGTGATCGCGATGGTCCTGGTGGACCGCGTCGGCCGCAAGCCGCTCGCCCTCGTCGGCTCCGTCGGCATGGCGATCGCCCTCGCCTTCGAGGCCTGGGCCTTCTCCGCCGACCTCGTCGACGGCAAGCTGCCCGAGACCCAGGGCGTGGTGGCCCTCGTCGCCGCGCATGTCTTCGTGCTCTTCTTCGCCCTCTCGTGGGGCGTGGTGGTCTGGGTCTTCCTCGGCGAGATGTTCCCCAACCGGATCCGCGCCGCCGCCCTCGGCGTCGCCGCCTCCGCCCAGTGGATCGCCAACTGGGCCATCACCGCCAGCTTCCCGTCCCTCGCGGACTGGAACCTCTCCGGCACCTACGTGATCTACACGATCTTCGCCGTGCTCTCGATCCCCTTCGTGCTCCGGTACGTCAAGGAGACGAAGGGCAAGGCGTTGGAGGAGATGGGCTAAACCCCGCTGCCCCTCTCCTCACGACGACTGCCCCGGCCCGAGGCCTCACGCCCCGAGCCGGGGCAGCACGCCGTCGCAGAACAGCCGCAGGCTCCGCCACCCCTCCTCGACCGGCATCCCGCCGCACAGCGGATGCAGGACGAGACTCTCCAGGCCGAGCGCCAGGCACTCGTCCGGCGTCACCACCCGGTACACCCCCTCCGCCCGCAGCTCCGGCACCGTCGTCGCCGCCGACCGCACCGCCGAGCGGATGTCCTTCGACTGCCAGGAGGCGTACGTCCGCGCCTCGTGCAGGAAGTGCTCCCCGCACTCCGCCCAGGTCCGGTCCGGATCCTCCGACAGATGCAGCAGCGGGGTCTCCTTCGCCGGCATCATCGTCCAGCCCTCCGTGCCGTACTCCGCGCATCGCTCCCGGTAGTACGTCTCGAGCTCCGGCAGGTGCGCGCTCGGGAAGAACGGCAGCCCCAGCCGGGCCGCCCGCCGCGCCGCCGCCCGCGAGGACCCCCCGACCAGCAGCATCGGATGCGGCCGGGTGAACGGCCGCGGGGTGACCCGTACCGTACGGCCCTGGTACGTGAACGGCTCACCGGTCCAGGCCGTGAGAAGGGTCTCCAGGAGCAGGTCCTGGAGGCTGCCCCGCCGCCCCCAGTCGACCCCGCGCTCCTCGTACTCCTCCGGCCGGTAGCCGATCCCCGCCACCGTCACCAGACGGCCCCCGCTCAGCAGGTCGAGGACCGCGATGTCCTCCGCCAGGCGCAGCGGATCGTGCAGCGGGCCGATGATCGCCGAGACCGTGACCGCGATCCTGCGCGTCGCGCCGAAGACCGCGCCGGCGAAGGCGAAGGGGGAGGGCAGCCAGTTGTTCTCGACCCCGTGGTGCTCCTCGGTCTGCACGGTGTCGACCCCGTGCTCGTCGGCGTACGCGGCCATGGCGAGCGCGGCCCGGTAGCGCTCCGAGAGGGAGTCCGGGGTCGCACGGGGATCGACGAGGTTGAACCGTACGACGCTGAACGGCATGGGAAAGTCCCCCTTCGCAGGTGCGCGGAAGGGGGACAGTAGCTGACGGAGCGTCAGATGAAAACGGTCTCGCGGACCTCGGCGACAGGTTCCGCCGCCTTCTCCGCGGTGCGCGGCAGCACGGCGTACAGCACGCCCGCGACCACGATCGCGGCAGCGTCAGGAAGGAGTTGACTTCCTCCCCTCCCGAAAGAGGGGATTCCTACGGCTCGCGCCGTGGGGTTTTCTGCTTCGTCGCCGCCTGCCCGCCCGGAGTTCTCCGTTGGGGTCTTACGCCGGCTCCACAGACCGACACCGCCAGCCCGGCGGCCTTGAGGTTCTTCGCCGCGCTCACGTCCCGGTCGTGGGTCGTGCCGCAGCCCTCACACGTCCAGGTGCGGACGTGCAGCGGCATGCTCTTGGCGAGCTTGCCGCAGGTGGAGCACAGCTCGGAGGAGGGGAAGAAGCGGTCGACCGCGATCACTTCCCGCCCGTACCAGGCGGCCTTGTACTCCAGCATGCCCCGGAAGACGCTCCACGCGGCATCGCTGATGGCGCGGGCCAGGCTCCGGTTCTTGACCATGTTGCGCACGCTCAGGTCCTCGATCACGATCGTTTGGTTCTCACGAACGAGTCGAGTGGTCAGCTTGTGCAGCCCGTCGCGCCGCCGGTCGGCGATGCGGGCGTGGATCTTCGCGACCTTCCGCCGGGCCTTTCGGCGGTTGGCACCATCACCCGGAGCCTTGCGGGCAAGGCTCCGTTGTGCCTTGGCCAGAGCGGCACGGTCGCGACGTTCATGCCGGGGGTTGGCGATCTTCTCCCCCGTCGAGAGGGTCAGGAGGTGGTCCAGGCCCACGTCGATACCGACGGCCGTGTCGGTGACGGGGAGCGGTTCCACGCTGGGGTCCTCGCACAGCATCGAGACGAACCAGCGTCCCGCCGCATCCTGCGAGACGGTCACCGTCGACGGCTCCGCATCGGCTGGAAGGGGCCGGGATCACGCGATGTCAAGTGGTTCGGACATCTTGGCCAGCATGAGCCGGCCGTTCCGGAACCGGAACGGCGATGGATGGTCAGCGCGACGTGCGGGGGCGCGCCTCCGCACGGGAAGCGATGGGACGCGGGGGAGGTCGCGCCATACTGGACGGGTTATGGAACTCATCCTTGCTGTAGTCATCGCTCTGGTCGTCGTGGCGGCCGTGACGAGCGGGCTCGTGATCAGCGGTCGCAAGAAGAAGCAGCTGCCGCCGGCCGAGCCGCCGTCCACCACGCCGACCATCACCGCTCCGCCCGCCGAACCGCACGTCGGCGAGGAGGCGGAGACACCGCGGGAGGAACCACGCCGCACGGTCGAGGAGGTCGAACTCCCCACCGAGGCGGCCCCCGAGGCCCCGGTCGCGGTCGAGGAGCCCGCCGCTCCCGAGATCGAGGTCCCCGAGCCCACCGCCGGCCGCCTCGTGCGGCTCCGGGCCCGGCTCGCCCGCTCCCAGAACTCGCTCGGCAAGGGGCTGCTGACGCTCCTGTCCCGCGAGCACCTCGACGAGGACACCTGGGAGGAGATCGAGGAGACGCTCCTCACCGCCGACGTCGGCGTCGCCCCCACCCAGGAGCTCGTCGACCGGCTGCGCGAGCGGGTCAAGGTGCTCGGCACCCGCACCCCGGACGAGCTGCGCGGCCTGCTCCGCGAGGAGCTCCTCACGCTCCTCGGCGACTTCGACCGCTCCGTGAAGACCGAGAGCCCCGAGGACACCCCGGGCGTGGTCATGGTCGTCGGCGTCAACGGCACCGGCAAGACCACCACCACGGGCAAGCTGGCCCGTGTCCTGGTCGCCGACGGCAAGTCCGTCGTGCTCGGCGCCGCCGACACCTTCCGTGCCGCCGCCGCCGACCAGCTCCAGACCTGGGGCGAGCGCGTCGGCGCACGGACCGTGCGCGGACCGGAGGGCGGCGACCCGGCGTCGATCGCCTTCGACGCGGTCAAGGAGGGCATCGCCGAGAAGGCCGACGTCGTCCTGATCGACACCGCCGGCCGGCTCCACACCAAGACCGGCCTCATGGACGAGCTCGGCAAGGTCAAGCGCGTCGTCGAGAAGCACGGCCCGCTCGACGAGATCCTCCTCGTCCTCGACGCCACCACCGGCCAGAACGGTCTGATCCAGGCCCGTGTCTTCGCCGAGGTCGTCGACATCACCGGCATCGTCCTGACCAAGCTCGACGGCACCGCCAAGGGCGGCATCGTCGTCGCCGTCCAGCGCGAGCTGGGCGTCCCGGTCAAGCTGGTCGGCCTGGGCGAGGGCCCGGACGACCTGGCGCCCTTCGAGCCGGGCGCCTTCGTCGACGCCCTGATCGGCGACTGACCCGCGGTCCACGCGCACGCGTGAGGGCCCCCGCCACCAGGTGGCGGGGGCCCTCACGTATCTCTAGAAGTGCGTCCGGTGGCAGATGTACGCCAGCGTGCCGAGCAGCAGCCGGGCCTGCGGCGGCGCGCCCGCCGTGTCGAGCGTCGGGGGCCGCAGCCAGCGCACCGGCCCGAGCCCGCCCAGGTCCGACGGGGGAGCGGTGATGTGGGCGCCGGGGCCCAGACAGTGCAGGTCCAGATCGGCGTCGTCCCAGCCCATCCGGTACAGCAGCTGCGGCAGCTCGGCCGCCGCGCCCGGGGCCACGAAGAACCGCGCCCGGCCGGTCGGGGTCGCGCACACCGGGCCGAGCGGAAGCCCCATGCGCTCCAGGCGCACCAGCGCCCGCCGGCCCGCGGCCTCGGCGACCTCGATCACGTCGAAGGCGCGGCCGACCGGGAGGAGCAGCGCCGCGCCCGGGTACTCGGACCAGGCCTTCACGGCGTCGTCGAGGCCGGCGCCCGCCGGGACCGGTTCCGCGAAGGAGAGGGGGTGCGCGCCGGGGGCCGCGCAGGCCGGATCGCCGCAGGAGCACTGGCCGGAGACGGCCCGCGCGCCGGGGACGACGTCCCAGCCCCAAAGCCCCGTGTACTCGGCCACCGCTGTGCACTCCGTGGTGCGTACGCGGCGGCGTGCGCCGGACCGCATCTCACGAATGCCGCCGATCGTGAAACCCATGCCCCCTCCAACGGGTCGAGCGCGCCGGTGGTTACGACCCGGAGCACCGTCGTCACCCTTCGTCACGGTCCGTCGCCGAGGGTGGCGCGCGGTCGTGGGAGGGGTGGTGCGGACCGCGACACGCGCCTCTCCGCGCATCCGTCCGCCGACTCCGGTTCGTCGCATGTCAAGTGAATCGCGTTCCACGCGTGGCGAGTTCATTCGAAGGGGTGGCGAATGGTGGCGTTTCTTGAATCGCCCTCGTGGAGGGGTGATCGTAGGATTACTTTCGGTACTCGAACCTCGGGGTCGCTGCACGCGTGGGTATGCCGGAGGCAACCCGGTTTCCAGTTCGAAGGAGTGCGAACGTCGGACGGGTGCCGCGAGAGACGGCATTCTGATAGGGGTTCGGACGACAGGTCATCAGGTGGATGGGGGCGTTCCAGTGAGCGGCAACGGCGCAGACGGTACGACTGCCGGCAAGCGCCCGAACGAGCAGCTGGGCTCGTGGTTCGTGCGCAGCGGCTGGTCGAAGGGCGAACTGGCACGCCAGGTGAACCGCAGGGCACGCCAGATGGGCGCGCACCACATCTCCACGGACACCTCGCGCGTGCGCCGCTGGCTCGACGGCGAGCAGCCCCGCGAACCGATCCCGCGGATCCTCTCCGAGCTGTTCTCCGAGCGCTTCGGCTCCGTCGTCGCCATCGAGGACCTCGGGCTGCGCACCGCCCACCAGTCGCCCTCGGTCTCCGGCGTCGACCTCCCCTGGGCGGGTCCGCAGACCGTCGCCCTGCTGAGCGAGTTCTCCCGCAGCGACCTCATGCTCGCCCGCCGGGGCTTCCTCGGCTCCTCGCTCTCGCTCGCCGCGGGGCCCGCCCTCATCGAACCGATGCAGCGCTGGCTCGTCCCCACCCCGGTCGGCGACGTCGAGCGCCCCGAGCCGATCGTCGACGCCCGCCGCCCCAACCGGCTCTCCGAGGTCGAGCTCGACCTCCTGGAGTCCACCACCGCCATGTTCCGCAAGTGGGACGCCCAGTGCGGCGGCGGACTGCGCCGCAAGGCCGTCGTCGGGCAGCTCCACGAGGTCACCGACCTCCTCCAGGAGTCCCAGCCGGCCGCCACCGCCAAGCGCCTCTTCACCTGCGCCGCCGAACTCGCCGAGCTGGCCGGCTGGATGAGCTACGACGTCGGCCTCCAGCCCACCGCCCAGAAGTACTTCGTGCTGGCCCTGCACGCCGCCAAGGAGGCCGGCGACAAGCCCCTCGGCTCGTACATCCTCTCCTCGATGAGCCGCCAGATGATCCACCTCGGCCGGCCCGACGACGCCCTCGAACTCATCCACCTCGCCCAGTACGGCAGTCGAGACTGCGCCACCGCCCGCACCCAGGCCATGCTGTATGCGATGGAGGCCCGCGCCTACGCCAACATGGGGCAGCCCTCCAAGTGCAAGCGGGCCGTCCGGATGGCCGAGGACACCTTCGCCGACGTCGGCCTCGACGGCGAGCCCGAGCCCGACTGGATCGGCTTCTTCTCCGAGGCCGAGCTCAACGGCGAGAACTCCCACTCCTACCGCGACCTGGCCTATGTCGCCGGCCGCTCCCCGACGTACGCCTCGCTGGCCGAGCCCGTCATGGAGCGGGCCGTCGAGCTCTTCGAGAAGGACCCCGACCACCAGCGGTCGTACGCGCTGAACCTGATCGGCATGGCCACCGTCCACCTCCTCAAGCGCGAGCCCGAGCAGTCCGTGGTCCTCGCCGAGAAGGCCCTCGGGGTCGCCCGCAGCATCCGCTCCGAGCGGGTGAACACCCGGCTCCGCAAGACCGTCGACCACGCCGCCCGCAACTACAGCGACGTCGCCGAGGTCGTCCAGCTCACCGACCGGCTCACCCAGCTCCTGCCCGAGGCCGCCGAAGCGGTCTGACCCTCCCGGGCCCCGTTCCGAGGGCCCGCACCAGACCCCGGTCGCGCCGGGCGTCCCGTAAAGCCCGACTCGGCTCCCCCGCCGCAAGGTCACACGGACGCCCGACGCGGCCGGGCCCCTTTTTTGCGCCCGAACAGGCGCCGCTCCGGCGTTCACGGAGGCGTAACACGCCCGATCCCTTCGTCACGGCCGCGAAACATCGAGCGGCATCGGCGGAAACCGCGCTGCGCGAATCTCTGGCCCATAACCGGCCACCCCCGAGGCCGGACGCTCCCCGGCCCCGCCCCGCACGGCCGCATTCGACGACGAGGAGACGCCGATGGCACCAGCCATCACGACCCTGGCCGCAGACGCCCCCGAGCTGTCTGCCGCCAACACCGGGTTCATGCTCATCTGCTCCGCCCTGGTCATGCTGATGACCCCGGCGCTCGCCTTCTTCTACGGAGGCATGGTCCGCGTCAAGTCCACCCTCAACATGCTGATGATGAGCTTCATCAGCCTCGGGATCGTCACGATCCTCTGGGTGCTCTTCGGCTTCAGCCTCGCCTTCGGCACCGACTCCGGCTCGATCATCGGCTGGTCCTCCGACTACGTCGGCCTCAGCGGCATCGGCATCACCGAGCTCTGGGACGGCTACACCATCCCGGTGTACGTCTTCGCCGTCTTCCAGCTGATGTTCGCGATCATCACCCCCGCGCTCATCAGCGGCGCCCTCGCCGACCGCGTCAAGTTCACCGCCTGGGCGCTCTTCATCACGCTCTGGGTCACGATCGTCTACTTCCCCGTCGCCCACTGGGTCTGGGGCGCGGGCGGCTGGCTCTTCGAGATGGGCGTCATCGACTTCGCCGGCGGCACCGCCGTCCACATCAACGCCGGTGCGGCGGCCCTCGGCGTCATCCTCGTCATCGGCAAGCGGGTCGGCTTCAAGAAGGACCCGATGCGCCCGCACAGCCTCCCGCTGGTCATGCTCGGCGCCGGTCTCCTCTGGTTCGGCTGGTTCGGCTTCAACGCCGGCTCCTGGCTCGGCAACGACGACGGCGTCGGTGCCGTGATGTTCGTCAACACCCAGGTCGCGACCGCCGCCGCCATGCTCGCCTGGCTCGCGTACGAGAAGCTCCGCCACGGCTCCTTCACCACCCTCGGCGCCGCCTCCGGCGCGGTCGCCGGCCTCGTCGCCATCACCCCCTCCGGCGGCTCCTGCTCCCCGCTCGGCGCGATCGCCATCGGCGCCATCGCCGGTCTCCTCTGCGCCATGGCCGTCGGACTCAAGTACAAGTTCGGCTACGACGACTCCCTCGACGTCGTCGGCGTCCACCTCGTCGGCGGTGTCGTGGGCTCCCTCCTCGTCGGCCTCTTCGCCACCGGCGGCGTCCAGTCCGAGGCCAAGGGCCTCTTCTACGGCGGCGGCCTGGAGCAGCTCGGCAAGCAGGCCGTCGGCGTCTTCGCCGTCCTCGCCTACTCCCTGATCGCCTCCGCGGTCCTCGCCCTGATCATCGACAAGACGATGGGGATGCGGGTCAGCGAGGACGACGAGGTCTCCGGCATCGACCAGGTCGAGCACGCCGAGACCGCGTACGACTTCAGCGGAGCCGGCGGCGGTACCACGGGACGCAGCACCTCCGTGGCCACGCCCGTCCTGAGCGAGAACAAGAAGGTGGACGCATGAAGCTCATCACCGCGGTCGTGAAGCCGCACCGGCTCGACGAGATCAAGGAGGCCCTCCAGGCCTTCGGGGTCCACGGCCTCACGGTCACCGAGGCCAGCGGCTACGGCCGCCAGCGCGGCCACACCGAGGTCTACCGGGGCGCCGAGTACACCGTCGACCTCGTCCCCAAGATCCGCATCGAGGTCCTCGTCGAGGACGAGGATGCCGAACAGCTCATCGACGTCGTCGTGAAGGCCGCCCGAACCGGCAAGATCGGAGACGGCAAGGTGTGGAGCGTGCCGGTCGAGACCGCCGTACGGGTCCGCACCGGCGAGCGCGGTCCGGACGCACTGTAAGCACACGAAGGAGCCGCCGGGTGACGAGCATCGAAGTCAGCGAGAAGACCGAAGATTCGGGACCCGGCGGTTACGCGGCGGCCCGGCTGCTCCTCCTCCAGGGGAAGGAGCGGCCCGGGCCGCCGCGCCGTGCCGCCCTCGCCCGGCTCACCGACGACTGGCTGGCCGGGCTGTTCGCGGCCGCCGCCCCGCCCCGCGGCACCGCCCTCGTCGCCGTGGGCGGCTACGGGCGCGCCGAACTCTCCCCGCGCAGCGACCTCGACCTCGTCCTGCTCCACGACGGCACCGCCGACAAGGCCGCCGTCGCCGCCCTCGCCGACCGCATCTGGTACCCGGTCTGGGACCTCGGACTCGCCCTGGACCACTCCGTCCGCACCCCCGCAGAGGCCCGCTCCACCGCCGCCGAGGACCTCAAGGCCCACCTCGGCCTCCTCGACGCCCGGACCCTCGCCGGAGACGCCGGACTCGTCGCCGCCCTGCGCACCACCGTCCTCGCCGACTGGCGCAACCAGGCCCCCAAGCGCCTCCCCGAACTCGACGCCCTCTGCCGTGAGCGCGCCGAACGCGTGGGGGAGCTGCAGTACCTCCTCGAACCCGACCTCAAGGAGGCCAGGGGAGGCCTGCGCGACGCCCAGGTGCTGCGCGCCGTCGCCGCCTCCTGGGTCGCCGACGCCCCCCGCGAAGGACTCGACACCGCCCGCCGCCGCCTCCTCGACGCCCGCGACGCCCTCCACCTCGCCACCGGCCGCGCCACCGACCGGCTCGCCCTCCAGGAACAGGACGCCGTCGCCGCCGAACTCGGCCTCCTCGACGCCGACACCCTGCTCCGCGAGGTGTACGAGGCCGCCCGGACCATCTCGTACGCCACCGACGTCACCTGGCGCGAGGTCAACCGCGTCCTCAAGGCCCGCTCCGCCCGCCCGGCCCGGCTCCGCACCCTCCTCAGCCGGAACGGCGGCACGAAGCCCCCCGTCGAGCGCACCCCGCTCGCTGAGGGCGTCGTCGAGATGGACGGCGAGGTCGTCCTCGCCCGCAGCGCCCGGCCCGAACGCGACCCCGCGCTGCCCCTGCGGGCCGCCGCCGCGGCCGCGCAGTCCGCCCTGCCGATCTCCCTGCACGCCGTACGCCGCCTCGCGGCCGCCGCCAAGCCGCTGCCCGTGCCCTGGCCCGCCGAGGCGCGCGAGGAGCTCGTCACCCTCCTCGGCGCCGGCGAGGCCACCGTCCCCGTCTGGGAGGCCCTGGAGGCCGAAGGGCTCATCACCCAGCTCCTGCCCGACTGGGAGCGCGTCCGCTGCCGGCCCCAGCGCAACCCCGTCCACACCTGGACCGTCGACCGGCACCTCGTCGAGACCGCCGTGCGCGCCTCCTCGCTCACCCGCCGGGTCGGCCGCCCCGACCTCCTCCTCGTCGCCGCCCTCCTCCACGACATCGGCAAGGGCTGGCCGGGTGACCACTCCGTCGCCGGCGAGACCATCGCCCGCGACCTCGCCGCCCGCATCGGCTTCGACCGCACCGACACCGCCGTCATCGCCACCGTCGTCCGCCACCACCTGCTCCTCGTCGAGACCGCCACCCGGCGCGACCTCGACGACCCCGCCACCGTCAAGGCCGTCGCCACCGCCGTCGGCACCCTCGGCACCCTGGAGCTCCTGCACGCCCTCACCGAGGCCGACGCCCTCGCCACCGGGCCCGCCGCCTGGTCCTCCTGGCGCGCCTCCCTCGTCGCCGACCTGGTCAAACGGGTCGCCGGGGTCCTCGCGGGCGCACCCCTGCCCGATCCCGAGGCCGCCGCGCCCAGCGCCGAGCAGGAACGGCTCGCGATCGAGGCCCTGCGCACCGGCGAACCCGTCCTCTCCCTCCGTACCGAACCGGTCGTCGCGGAACCCGAGGAGCCCGAGCCCGTCGGCGTCGAACTCCTCATCGCCCTGCCCGACCGGCCCGGTGTCCTCCCCGCAGCCGCCGGTGTCCTCGCCCTCCACCGGCTCACCGTCCGCGCCGCCGACCTCCGCGCCGTCGAGCTCCCCAGCGGCCTCGGCTCCGGCTCCGTCCTCGTCCTCGACTGGCGCGTCGCCGCCGAGTACGGTTCCCTGCCCGAGGCCGCCCGGCTCCGTGCCGACCTCGTCCGCGCCCTGGACGGCTCCCTCGACATCCCCGCGCGGCTCGCCGAACGCGAGGCCGCCTACCCGCGCCGCCGGGGCCTCACCGCCCCGCCGCCCCGCGTCACCGTCGCCGCCGCCGACTCCCGCCTCGCCACCGTCATCGAGGTCCGTGCCCAGGACGCCCCCGGCCTGCTCCACCGCATCGGCCGGGCCCTGGAGGGCGCGGCGGTACGGGTCCGCAGCGCCCATGTCTCCACGCTCGGCGCCAACGCGGTCGACACCCTGTACGTGACCCGCCCGGACGGCTCCCTCCTCCCGGACGAGGAGGCGATCGACCTGGCCCGGGCGCTGGAGGAGGCGCTGCGGTGACCTCGGGGCGACACCGTCGTTGAGCACGGAGTGCTCCCTGCGCGAGCGGGGATGGTCCACTCCCCGGCAACGGTCGCCTGCCCGAGGCCGTGTGCTCCCCACATCTGCGGCCCGCCCTTGCCGGTCCAATTCGACCGGCAAGGGCGGTCGTGTCCTGGGGCCGGATACCCTGGGTGGCGACCATCCGCCCCGACCCGAGGATCGCGACCACCGTGTTCGATACGCTTTCCGACCGCCTCAGCGCGACTTTCAAGTCCCTCCGGGGCAAAGGCCGCCTCTCCGAGCAGGACATCGACAGTGCGGCCCGGGAAATCCGTATCGCCCTCCTTGAGGCCGATGTCGCCCTGCCGGTCGTTCGCGCGTTCATCAAGAACGTCAAGGAGAGGGCGCTCGGCGCCGAGGTCTCCAAGGCCCTGAACCCCTCGCAGCAGGTCATCAAGATCGTCAACGAGGAGCTCATCAGCATCCTCGGTGGCGAGACCCGTCGTCTGCGGTTCGCCAAGACCGCGCCGACCGTGATCATGCTCGCCGGTCTCCAGGGTGCCGGTAAGACCACCCTCGCCGGAAAGCTGGGTGTCTGGCTGAAGGGCCAGGGCCACTCGCCGCTGCTCGTCGCCTGTGACCTCCAGCGCCCCAACGCCGTCAACCAGCTCTCCGTCGTCGCCGACCGCGCGGGCGTGGCCTTCTACGGCCCGCAGCCTGGCAACGGCGTCGGCGACCCGGTCCAGGTCGCCAAGGACTCCGTCGAGTACGCGCGGACCAAGCTCTACGACGTCGTCATCGTCGACACCGCCGGCCGCCTCGGCATCGACCAGGAGCTGATGCAGCAGGCCGCGGACATCCGCGACGCCGTCAGCCCCGACGAGGTCCTCTTCGTCGTCGACGCCATGATCGGTCAGGACGCGGTCAACACCGCCGAGGCCTTCCGCGACGGCGTCGGCTTCGACGGCGTCGTGCTCTCCAAGCTCGACGGCGACGCCCGCGGTGGTGCCGCGCTCTCCATCGCGCACGTCACCGGCAAGCAGATCATGTTCGCCTCCAACGGCGAGAAGCTGGACGACTTCGACGCGTTCCACCCGGACCGCATGGCGTCCCGCATCCTCGGCATGGGCGACATGCTCTCCCTCATCGAGAAGGCGCAGCAGACCTTCGACGAGGAAGAGGCCGCCAAGATGGCCTCGAAGCTCGCCTCGAAGAAGGGCGAGGGCTTCACGCTCGACGACTTCCTGGCCCAGATGGAGCAGGTCCGCAAGATGGGCTCCATCTCGAAGCTGCTCGGGATGCTGCCCGGCATGGGCCAGATGAAGGAGCAGATCGCCAACATCGACGAGCGCGATGTCGACCGTACGGCCGCCATCATCAAGTCGATGACCCCGGCCGAGCGCCAGGACCCGACCATCATCAACGGCTCCCGCCGCGCCCGTATCGCCAAGGGCTCCGGCGTCGAGGTCAGCGCGGTCAAGGGCCTGGTCGAGCGGTTCTTCGAGGCCCGCAAGATGATGTCCCGCATGGCCCAGGGCGGCGGCATGCCGGGGATGCCGGGCATCCCGGGCATGGGCGGCGGCCCCGGCCGGCAGAAGAAGCAGGTCAAGCAGGCCAAGGGCAAGCGCAAGAGCGGCAACCCGATGAAGCGGAAGGCCGAGGAGCAGGCCGCGGCCGAGCGCCGCGAGCAGGCGCAGGCCGGTGGCGCCTTCGGTCTCCCGGCGGCGGGGCAGACCCCGAAGGACTTCGAGCTCCCGGAGGAGTTCAAGAAGTTCATGGGCTGATCGGGCCGATCGAGCTCGTGTGAGGGGCCCGGGGCGGTGCGAAACCGCTCCGGGCCCCTTTTCATCCCTCCGGACCGCCCGCGATGCCCGGTTTCTCCTGCTCTTCGATACTGGGGCCACTGCCGCCCCGAGGAGAGCCACGTGGCCAACCCCGTACCCCCGCGCGACCGGACCGACCAGCCCTGGCGCTCGGAAGGGGCCCCACCGCCCCCGCCGCCGAAGAGGCGGATGCCGGGTAGCTGGGGCAGCCTCATCCTCACGGCGCTCGTCGTCTACCTGATCGCCAACATCGTGCTGTCGTTCTTCAACGAGAGCGACGGGCCGACGATCTCGTACACGGAGTTCGACAAGCAGGTCGCCGCCGGGAACGTCACCAAGATCTACTCCAAGGGCGACGCGATCCAGGGGCAGCTGAAGAACAAGCAGCCCGTCCCGGGCGGCGACGGCGACTACACCAAGTTCCGGACCCAGCGGCCCGCCTTCGCCGACGACGACCTGTGGGCACAGCTGACCAAGCAGAACGTGGTCGTCACGGCCGAGCCCGTCGTCAAGGAGCGCAGCTTCCTCGCCAACCTCCTGATCTCGCTGGCGCCCATGCTGCTGCTCGTCGTGCTGTGGGTGTTCATCGCCCGCCGGATGAGCGCGGGCATGGGCGGCGCGGGCGGCATGCTCGGCCGCAAGCAGCCGCCGAAACCGGTCGAGCTGGAGGGCGGCAAGCGCACCACCTTCCAGGACGTCGCCGGCATCGACGAGGTCGAGGGGGAGCTCAACGACGTCGTCGACTTCCTGAAGAACCCGCAGGCCTACCGCGAGATGGGCGCCAAGATGCCCCGCGGCGTGCTCCTCGCGGGCCCGCCCGGCACCGGCAAGACCCTGCTCGCCCGGGCCGTCGCCGGTGAGGCGGGCGTGCCGTTCTTCTCGGCCTCCGCATCCGAGTTCATCGAGATGATCGTCGGCGTCGGCGCCTCCCGGGTCCGCGAGCTGTTCGCCGAGGCCCGCAAGGTCGCCCCCGCGATCATCTTCATCGACGAGATCGACACCATCGGCCGGGCCCGCGGCGGCGGCTCCGGGATGGGCGGGCACGACGAGCGCGAGCAGACCCTCAACCAGATCCTCACCGAGATGGACGGCTTCAGCGGCTCCGAGGGCGTCATCGTCCTCGCCGCCACCAACCGCGCCGACGTGCTCGACCCCGCCCTCACCCGGCCCGGCCGCTTCGACCGGATCGTCCACGTCAACCCGCCGGACCGGGGCGGCCGCGAGGCCATCCTGAAGATCCACACCCGGGAGATCCCGCTCGCCCACGACGTCGACCTGGAGCACGTGGCCCGGACCACCCCCGGCATGACGGGCGCCGAGCTCGCCAACCTCGCCAACGAGGCCGCCCTCCTCGCCGTCAAGCGCCAGCAGCGGGCCGTCACCCAGTCCGATCTGTCCGACGCCCTGGAGAAGGTCCAGCTCGGCGCCGAACGGCCGCTCGTGATGCCCCTGGAGGAGCGGCGACGGACCGCGTACCACGAGAGCGGTCACGCCCTGCTCGGCATGCTCCAGCCGGGCGCCGACCCGGTCCGCAAGATCACCATCGTGCCGCGCGGCCGGGCGCTCGGCGTCACCCTGTCGACCCCCGACGCCGACAAGTACGCCTACACCGAGGACTACCTGCGGGGCCGGATCATCGGGGCCCTCGGCGGGATGGCGGCCGAGCAGGTCGTCTTCGGCGTCATCACCACCGGCGCCGAGAGCGACCTCGAACAGGTCACCAACATCGCCCGTGGCATGGCGGGCCGCTGGGGCATGAGCGAGCGCGTCGGCCGGCTGACCGCCATCCCGAGCGACGCCCAGCAGGCGTACGGGCTCTCGGCCGCGCCCGCGACGCTCGACACCGTCGACGAGGAGATGCGGCGGATCGTCGACGAGTGCTACGAGAGCGCTGTACGGCAGCTCCGCGAGAACCGGGGCCGGCTGGACGCCTTGGCCGAGGCCCTCCTCGCCAACGAGACCCTGGAGGAGGACGCGGCCTACCGGGCGGCGGGCGTCCCGCGCCTGAAGAAGCAGGACTGAGGGTCCCCCGGAGGGGCTGAGGCCGAGGGCCCCGAAGGGCCTATGCCACCCGGCCCACCACGTACCGGAAGACGTTCGGCATCCACACCGTCCCGTCCGCGCGGACGTACGGGGCGAGGGCCTCCTCGATCTCCTTCTCCACCTGCGCGGGCTCCGTCGCCCGCACCGCCTCGTCGAAGACGCCCGTCGACAGCAGCCCGCGCACCGAGCTGCCCGCGTCCGCGTACCCGAAGGGGCAGGCCACCCGGCCCGAGCCGGCCGGCCGCAGGCCCGCCCCGGTCACCAGCGCGTCCAGGTCGGGGCCCAGCGCGGGCCCGCGGTCCGCGAGCCGGGCCGCGACCCGCAGCACCGGCTCCGTGGCGCACCGCTCCGCCGGGCCCCACCCGGCGAGCACGACCGTCGTGCCCGATTGGGCCGAACGGGTGAGAGTCCGGAGTTCGGGGAGCGTCCCGTCCGTCGCGTGGAAGGCCGTGATCACGTCGTACGTGACAGACTCCGGCGGCTCCTCGGTGACCGTGACGCCCTCCGGCAACCGCTCCCTGGCCAGCTCCACGCGCGCGTGGTCCCGGTCCGCGCCGGCCACCCGCGCGCCGCGCGCCGCGGCCATCAGGAGGGCCAGGCCGGAGCCGCAGCCCAGACCGAGCAGCCGGGTGCCCGCGCCCACGCCGAGGCGGGCGTACACCGCCTCGTAGAGCGGGACCAGCATCCGTTCCTGGATCTCGGCCCAATCGCGCGCGGGGTGGTGCGGGACGAGCGTAGGTGTCATGGAAAAGCGCCCCAATCCGTGCTCGGACGACAGCCCCCCGTAGTCAGGGAACTGCGCTTCCCCGGCCGCGTCCAGTGCTCGCGCCGGACCGATTCACCCGGGGGAGGGGCGGTGCGCCGCCTTGCGCTCGGACCCGGTAATGTCCTCGCAACACTTCCCCGGGCCGCTGCGGCCCCGAGGGGGCGCGCGCACGCTGACCGCGCGCCGGGGCGTATGCGCCACTAGACGCCGACTTGACGTTCTCTGCGTGACTTCCTCCGCAGATCGGGGCACTGGCCCCGCGTCGGCACACATCAAGGGCAACTGACGGGTACGTGCAAAATATTTGGGATGCCCCGGAATGGAACCCGGGGGCACTCCGGCTCGTTGTACGCGACGTGAGCACGACACCCCCTGTTCTCGCCGCAGAGCTGGCACAGGCGTGGGCCGACATTCAGCGGCACCACCCCGAGCTGCCCGATCTTGCCGCGCCCGAGTCCCTGATCGGAGAGTCCTCGTCCGCCTGCGGCGCCGAGCTCTCCTTCGAGCGACTGCTCCACGAGGCAGTCCACGGCATCGCCGCCGCCCGAGGTGTCCGCGACACCTCCCGCGCCGGCCGCTACCACAACCGCAGATTCCTGGCGATCGCCGAGGAGATGGGCCTCGACCATCCCGAGGAGCCGCACGCCAGCAGCGGCTTCTCCCTGGTCACGCTCAACCCCGAGGCCAGGCGCCGGTACCGGCCCACCATCGAGCGGCTCCAGCGCGCCCTCAAGGCGCACACGGTCGCCACGGCCGCCGACACCAAGCGCTCCTTCCGCGGACCGGCCGCCCGGCACGGCTCCTCGGGCGGCGGCGTGCGCGTCAAGGCCGTCTGCGACTGCGGGCGGAACGTGCGCGTGGTGCCGTCCGTGCTGGCCCAGGCCCCGATCGTCTGCGGCGGTTGCGGCAAGCCCTTCCGCATCCCCGAGACAGTGGGCGCCGCCAACTGAGTCGGCGGCGTGTGGCACAATGGCTAGCTGTACTCGACAGTCGCACAGGACCCCTCTCTCCTCCGGCTGACGCGTCCATCGGGCATCCGAGTACCGCAACCCCACGTGGCATCTCAAGTGCCCAACCACGTCAAGACCAGGAGACACCACTCCAGTGGCAGTCAAGATCAAGCTCAAGCGCCTCGGTAAGATCCGCCAGCCGCACTACCGCATCGTCGTCGCCGACTCGCGCACCCGTCGTGACGGTCGCGCGATCGAGGAGATCGGCCTCTACCACCCGACGTACAACCCGTCGCGTATCGAGGTCGACTCCGAGCGTGCGCAGTACTGGCTGTCCGTCGGCGCCCAGCCGACCGAGCCGGTCCTCGCCATCCTGAAGCTCACCGGCGACTGGCAGAAGCACAAGGGTCTGCCGGCCCCCGAGAAGGCTCTGCTCGTCCCCGCCACGAAGGAGGCGAAGCGCGCCTCGTTCGACGAGTTCGCGAAGACCCTCGAGGGCGGCGACGACAAGGGTGAGGCCATCACCCCGAAGGCCAAGAAGGCCGACAAGAAGGCGGACGAGGCCGAGGCCGCGTCCACCGAGTCGACCGAGGCCTGATCATGCTCGAGGAGGCTCTCGAGCACCTCGTGAAGGGCATCGTCGACAACCCCGACGAGGTGCAGGTCGCCTCGCGCAACCTGCGCCGGGGCCGCGTGCTGGAGGTCCGGGTCCACCCCGACGACCTCGGCAAGGTGATCGGCCGCAACGGCCGCACCGCGCGTGCGCTGCGCACCGTCGTGGGTGCCATCGGCGGCCGGGGGATCCGCGTCGACCTCGTCGACGTGGACCAGGTCCGCTGAGCAGGTCGGCGGCATAACTAGTTGTGCCGGCACGGGCCGGGGAGGGCTGAAGAGCCCACCCCGGCCCGTTGTCGTACGTACGAGCTGTGTGACAGGAGAGTGTGGAGCAGTGCAGTTGGTAGTCGCGCGGGTCGGCCGCGCCCACGGCATCAAGGGCGAGGTCACCGTCGAGGTGCGGACGGACGAGCCCGAGCTGAGGCTCGGCCCCGGTGCCGTGCTGCTCACCGACCCGGCCTCCGCCGGGCCGCTGACCATCGAGAGCGGCCGCGTCCACAGCGGCCGGCTTCTGCTGCGTTTCGAGGGCGTCCGCGACCGCACCGCCGCCGAGGCCCTGCGCAACATCCTTCTCATCGCCGAGGTCGACCCCACGGAGATGCCCGAGGAGGAGGACGAGTACTACGACCACCAGCTGATCGACCTCGACGTCGTCCTCGCCGACGGCACCGAGATCGGCGTGATCACCGAGATCTCGCACCTGCCGTCCCAGGACCTCTTCATCGTCGAGCGCCCCGACGGCACCGAGCTGATGATCCCGTTCGTCGGAGAGATCGTCACCGAGATCGACCTGGAGGAGCAGCGGGCCGTGATCGACCCGCCGCCCGGCCTGATCGACGACCGTGCCGAGATCGTCTCCTCCCGCGACGACGGCGACATGGAGTCCGGCGAGAAGTCCGGCGAGGAGTCGGCATGAGGCTCGACGTCGTCACGATCTTCCCCGAGTACCTCGAACCGCTGAACGTCTCCCTCGTCGGCAAGGCACGCGCGCGCGGACAGCTGGACGTCCATGTGCACCACCTGCGCGACTGGACGTACGACCGGCACAACACGGTCGACGACACCCCCTACGGCGGCGGCCCCGGCATGGTCATGAAGACCGAGCCCTGGGGCGACGCGCTCGACCAGACGCTCGCCGACGGCTACGAGGCCGGCGCGCACGGCCCGGTCCTCGTCGTCCCGACCCCCAGCGGCCGCCCCTTCACCCAGGAGCTCGCCGTCGAGCTCTCCGAGCGGCCCTGGCTGATCTTCACGCCGGCCCGCTACGAGGGCATCGACCGCCGCGTCATGGACGAGTACGCCACCCGGATGCCGGTCTACGAGGTCTCCATCGGCGACTACGTCCTCGCCGGCGGCGAAGCGGCCGTCCTCGTCGTCACCGAGGCCGTCGCCCGGCTGCTGCCCGGCGTCCTCGGCAACGCCGAGTCGCACCGGGACGACTCCTTCGCCCCTGGCGCCATGGCCAACCTCCTGGAGGGGCCCGTCTACACCAAGCCCCCCGAGTGGCGCGGCCGGGGCATCCCCGACGTCCTCCTCAGCGGTCACCACGGCAAGATCGCCCGCTGGCGGCGCGACGAGGCCTTCCGTCGTACGGTCGCCAACCGGCCCGACCTCATCGAGCGCTGCGACCCCTCCGCCTTCGACAAGAAGGACCGGGAGATCCTCTCCATGCTGGGGTGGGCGCCCGAGCCCGGCGGCCGATTTTGGCGCAGGGTCGAGGGCGTGGAAGAATAGGCCGCTGTCGTCCGTCCGGCGCGCGCCCCTGCCACAGGGGGAACGACGCCGCCAGAAACGGACGACGCTCCGAATCATTCGAACGTACCGCTGATGACCTGTGGCATCAGCGAGGAAAGAGACCTCCATGGCCTCCCTGCTCGACCAGGTCAACGCGGGTTCGCTCCGCTCCGACCTCCCCGCCTTCCGCCCGGGCGACACCGTCAACGTGCACGTCCGCGTCATCGAGGGCAACCGCTCCCGCATCCAGCAGTTCAAGGGTGTCGTCATCCGCCGTCAGGGCTCGGGCGTCTCCGAGACCTTCACGGTCCGCAAGGTCTCGTTCTCCGTCGGCGTCGAGCGCACCTTCCCGGTGAACTCCCCGATCTTCGAGAAGATCGAGCTCGTGACCCGCGGTGACGTCCGTCGCGCCAAGCTCTACTACCTGCGTGAGCTGCGCGGCAAGGCTGCCAAGATCAAGGAGAAGCGCGACCGCTGAGCCTCGGCTCCCGGCACGCTCACCGCTTCCGACTCCTCGCACAGACAGGCCGGATAGGCTCTGCCAGCGATGGACACCGAAGCACAGCACACGGAGCGCGACCCCTCTTCCGACACGGATTCTTCCGGTCCGGAGGAAGGGTCGCGCTCCGCGCGCGTTTCCGACGACTCCGGCCGCAGCCCCTCCTGGCGGCGCACCGCCCTCGTGGGCGGCGCCTGCGTGGCCTTCCTGCTGCTCCTGAGCCACTTCGTGATCCAGCCGTTCCTGATCCCCAGCGGCTCCATGGAGCCGACCCTCCAGGTCGGCGACCGGATCCTCGTGAACAAGCTGGCGTACCGTTTCGGCAGCGAGCCGGCCCGGGGTGACGTCGTCGTCTTCGACGGCACCGGTTCCTTCGTACGGGAAGAGCCGCAGGGCAATCCGGTCACCGGGCTGCTGCACGACGGGGCGGCCGCCCTCGGGCTCGCCGAACCCGACGAGACCGACTTCGTGAAGCGGGTCGTCGGCGTCGGCGGAGACCGGGTCGTCTGCTGCGACAAGGACGGCCGGATCACCGTCAACGGCGTCCCCGTGCAGGAGCGGTACGTGATGCTCGGCGACCGGCCCTCCAGCGTGCCCTTCGACATCGTCGTCCCGCAGGACCGGCTCTGGGTCATGGGCGACCACCGCAGCCAGTCCAGCGACTCCCGCGACCACCTGGGCGAGCCCGGCGGCGGCATGGTCCCGGTCGACAAGGTCGTCGGCCGCGCCGACTGGATCGCCTGGCCCTTCGGCCGCTGGTCCACCGTGCCCGGCACCGACGCCTTCGGAGCCGTACCCTCCCCGCCGGCCGGCGGACACGGAGCGGGAGCCCATGGGTAGCCGCGGCCGTGGCCGCTCCTCCGCCGGGACCGACCAGGCGCCCGCCGCCCTGCCGGGCCGGGCCGAGCGCCGCAGGCTGGCCCGCAAGGTCAAACGGCGCCGGCAGCGCTCTGCGATCCGGGAGATCCCGGTCCTGATCACCGTGGCCGTGCTCATCGCACTCGTCCTCAAGACCTTCCTCGTCCAGGCCTTCGTCATCCCCTCCGGCTCCATGGAGCAGACGATCCGCATCGACGACCGGGTCCTCGTCGACAAGCTCACGCCCTGGTTCGGCGCCCGACCGCAGCGCGGCGACGTCGTCGTCTTCAAGGACCCCGGCAGCTGGCTCCAGCAGGAGGCCGAGCCGCCCGCCGACGACCCGATCGGCGTCAAGCAGGCCAAGCAGGCCCTGACCTTCATCGGGCTGCTGCCCTCGGCCGACGACCGCGACCTCATCAAGCGGGTGATCGCGGTCGGCGGCGACACCGTCCGCTGCTGCGGCACGGACGGGCGGATCACCGTCAACGGCGTACCGCTGGACGAGCCGTACCTGCATCCCGGGAATCCGCCGTCCAAGATCCCCTTCGAGGTGAAGGTCCCGCAGGGCCGCATCTTCGTCCTCGGCGACCACCGCTCCGACTCGGCCGACTCCCGCTTCCACCTCCAGGAGGAGGGCCACGGCACGGTCTCCGAGGAGCAGGTCGTCGGGCGCGCGGTGGTGATCGCCTGGCCCTTCGGGCACTGGCGCGGTCTGGAGGAGCGGGAGACCTTCTCCGCCGTACCGGACGCCCGTCCGAGTTCCGAGACCGCATCCGATCTGTCGCATAGTGTGTCCCAGCGGAATCTGAACGGATTGCCCGGGCTCCCGACCCCTGCGGAACTTCTGCTCGTTATGGGAGTGGTGGGCCTGTCCCTGACCCGGGGCGGGCGTTCGCACGGACTGAGGAGTGGATGTGGGGGATTTGGCCGTCGGCGCACGATCCGGACACGATGAGCCGGACAAGAGGGCCGACGGGGCCTTCCGCGAAGACACGACGGGTGGCGACGTGACGGGTGACGAGCAGGCGCAGCCGCCGGGCGGCGGTACGCCGGGCGACGACGGAGCGGCGGACGGGTCCGGCAAGGGCCCGAAGAAGCAGCGTTCCTTCTGGAAGGAACTGCCCCTCCTCGTCGGCATCGCGCTGGTGCTCGCCCTGCTGATCAAGACCTTCCTGGTGCAGGCGTTCTCGATTCCCTCGGAATCGATGATGAACACCCTCCAGAAGGGCGACCGCGTCCTCGTCGACAAACTGACCCCCTGGTTCGGCTCCGAGCCCGAGCGCGGCGAGGTCGTCGTCTTCCACGACCCGGGCGGCTGGCTCGAGGGCCAGGAGGCGCCCAAGCCGAACGTCGTGCAGAAGTTCCTCAGCTTCATCGGCCTCATGCCCTCCGCCGAGGAGAAGGACCTCATCAAGCGCGTCATCGCCGTCGGCGGTGACACCGTCTCCTGCAAGGAGGGCGGCAAGGTCGTCCTCAACGGCGTCGCGCTCGACGAGAGCGCGTACCTCGCTCCCGGCGCGGTGCCCTGCCAGGACTCCTTCGGCCCGATCAAGGTCCCCAAGGACCGCATCTGGGTCATGGGCGACAACCGGCAGAACTCCCTGGACTCCCGCTTCCACCAGCAGCTCCCCGGCGGCGGCACCGTCTCCAACGACGAGGTCGTGGGCCGCGCCGTCGTGATCGCCTGGCCGGTCACCCGCTGGGCCACGCTCCCCGTGCCGGACGTCTTCGACCAGCCGGCCCTCAACAAGGCCCTCGGCGCCGCCCCGCTCGGCGCGGCCGGTCTCGCCGGAGCGCTCCCGCTCGTGCTGTGGCGCCGGAAGAAGCAGGCCGCACGGCATACCGCCGAGTAGCGACCCGCGGGTAGGGTGCCGTCCCGGACCGTCGACAGGGCTACGGTCCGCCGACAGACCTACGGGGTGCGCACATGAGCGGAACCATACGGACCAAGGGCGGCCGCGGCCGCCTCGGCAGCGTGCTGTCGGGGCTGGCCGTGGCCGTCGGCTGTGTGCTCTTCCTCGGCGGATTCGTCTGGGGGGCCGTCCTCTACCAGCCGTACACCGTCCCCACCGACTCCATGACCCCCACCCTCGACGTCGGATCCAAGATCCTCGCCCAGCGGATCGACGGCGACGAGGTGCGGCGCGGTGACGTCGTCGTCTTCATCGACCCGGTCTGGGGCTCCTCGCCCATGGTGAAGCGGGTCGCCGCCGTCGGCGGCGACACCGTCGCCTGCTGCGACCGCGACGGGCGGCTCACCGTGAACGGCAAGCCCGTCGACGAGCCGTACCTGCGGCCCGGACCCGGCGGCCGGACGATCGCCTCGGGCCAGGAGTTCTCGGTGACCGTCCCCCGGGACAACCTCTTCCTGCTCGGAGACGACCGGCACACCTCGCTCGACTCCCGTACGCACCTGGAGGAGGCCGGACAGGGCTCCGTGCCCCGCTCCACGGTCGTCGGCAGGGTGGACGCCGTCGTCTGGCCCGCCAAGGGCCTCCTGGAGCCCGCCGAGGGCTTCGCGGGTCTCCCGGGCGGCATCTCGCGACCGGGCCCGTTCAAGACGCTCCTCGCGGCGATCACCGCCGGCACCGTGCTGATCCTCGCCGGGGCCGCGTACGGTCCGGTGGCCGCCCGCCTGGGCCGCAGCCGGTCCGGGGGGCCGAGGCCCGGCGCACGGGAGAAGGTGGGGGCATGACGGACACGGCTCCGGGCGCCGGGCCCGTCGCGCGGCAGGTCGCTCGGGTCGTCCTGCTCGACCCCGACGACCGCATCCTCCTCCTGCACGGCCACGAGCCCGACGACCCGGACGACACCTGGTGGTTCACCCCGGGCGGCGGCCTGGAGGGCGACGAGACCCGGGAGGAGGCCGCCCTGCGCGAACTCGCGGAGGAGACCGGCATCACCGAGGTCGACCTCGGCCCGGTGCTCTGGAAGCGGTACTGCTCCTTCCCCTTCGACGGGCGCCGCTGGGACCAGGACGAGTGGTACTACCTGGCCCGCACCCGCGCCACCGGGGCCGCGCCCCGGCCGCGGGCCCTCACGGAACTGGAGTCCCGCAGTCTCGCGGGCCTGAGATGGTGGACCTCCGCCGAACTGTCGGCGGCGCGTGAGACGGTGTACCCGACCAGACTCGCCGAGCTGCTGCGCACGCTGCTCGACGAGGGACCTCCGAGTGCACCGGTGGTTCTCGCCCCTGAAATCGTTTAGGGGCGCGTACGACTGGCGCACAATAGGGGGACGCACGGCTGAAGGGGAACATGCCATGAGCGCCGAGGACCTCGAGAAGTACGAGACCGAGATGGAGCTGAAGCTCTACCGGGAGTACCGCGACGTCGTCGGGTTGTTCAAATACGTGATCGAGACCGAGCGGCGCTTCTACCTCACCAACGACTACGAGATGCAGGTGCACTCGGTCCAGGGCGAGGTCTTCTTCGAGGTCAGCATGGCCGACGCCTGGGTCTGGGACATGTACAGACCCGCCAGGTTCGTGAAGCAGGTCCGCGTGCTGACCTTCAAGGACGTGAACATCGAGGAGCTCAACAAGAGCGACCTCGAACTTCCCGGCAGCTGACCCTCTCCACAGGGCGGCCTCACCCCCAGGGGTGAGGCCGTTTTCCACAGCCTCCCCGCCGTCCACAGCGCCGCACGCGGCCCTCCGCACTCCGTCACAGTCGGTGACGGAGGTGGTACCGCATGAACAGGACCCAAGCCCTCGGACGGTACGGGGAGGAGCTGGCGACCCGCCGGCTCACCGCGACCGGCATGCACATCCTCGCCCGCAACTGGCGCTGCGGCCGGACCGGCGAGATCGACATCGTCGCCCGCGACGGCGACACCCTCGTCATCTGCGAGGTCAAGACCCGGCGCGACGCCGCCTACGAACACCCGATGGCCGCCGTCACGCCCCGCAAGGCCGAGCGGCTCCGCCGCCTCGCCGCCTGCTGGCTCGACCACCACGACACCCCGGCCCCCGCCGGCGGCGTCCGCATCGACCTCGTCGGCATCGTCCTGCCCCGCAAGGGCGCCCCCGTCCTCACCCACGCCCAGGGGGTGGCGTGATGGGATTCGCCCGCACCTGCTCCGTCGCCCTCGTCGGCGTCGAAGGCGTCGTCGTCGAGGTCCAGGCCGACCTCGAACCCGGCGTCGCCGCCTTCACCCTCGTCGGCCTCCCCGACAAGAGCCTCAGCGAGAGCCGTGACCGGGTCCGCGCCGCCGTCGTCAACTCCGGCGCCGAATGGCCCCAGAAGAAGCTGACCGTCGGCCTCAGCCCGGCATCCGTCCCGAAGGGCGGCTCGGGCTTCGACCTCGCCGTGGCCGCGGCCGTGCTCGGCGCCGCCGAGCGGATCGATCCGCGGGCCATCGCCGACCTCGTCCTCATCGGCGAACTCGGCCTCGACGGGCGCGTCCGGCCCGTCCGCGGCGTGCTGCCCGCCGTCCTCGCCGCCGCCGACGCCGGATACAGCCAGGTCGTCGTCCCCGAACAGACCGCGGGCGAGGCCTCGCTGGTCCCCGGGGTCTCCGTCCTCGGCGTCCGCAGCCTCCGCCAGCTGATCGCCGTCCTCACCGACGAACCCGTCCCCGACGAGGAGGCCGACGGGGAGGGCAGGCCCGACTCCATGCTCGCCGGACTCCTCGTCCCCGGCGCCGGCATCGGCACCGGACTCACCGCCGAGCCCGGCGAAGGGCCCGACCTCGCCGACGTTGCCGGCCAGCACCGGGCCCGCCGCGCCCTGGAGATCGCCGCCGCCGGCAGCCACCACCTGCTGCTCTCCGGCCCGCCCGGCGCGGGAAAGACCATGCTGGCCGAGCGGCTCCCCGGGATCCTGCCGCCCCTCGGCCGACAGGAATCCCTGGAGGTCACCGCCGTCCACTCCGTCGCCGGCATCCTGCCGCCCGGCGAACCCCTCGTCCGCCGCGCGCCCTACTGTGCGCCCCACCACTCCGCCACCATGCAGTCCCTCGTCGGCGGCGGGAACGGCCTTCCCAGGCCCGGCGCCGTCTCCCTCGCCCACCGCGGTGTGCTTTTTCTCGACGAAGCCCCCGAGTTCTCCGGCAAGGCCCTCGACGCCCTCCGGCAGCCCCTCGAATCCGGGCACGTCGTCATCGCCCGCGCCGCCGGAGTCGTCCGCCTCCCCGCCCGTTTCCTCCTCGCCCTCGCCGCCAACCCCTGCCCCTGCGGGCGGCACACCCTCTACGGCGCGGGCTGCGAATGCCCCGCCTCCGTCGTCCGCCGCTATCAGTCCCGACTCTCCGGACCCCTGCTCGACCGCGTCGACCTGCGCGTCGAGGTCGAACCCGTCACCCGCGACGACCTCCTCGGACGCGGCGGCCGCGGCGAGACCACCGCCACCGTCGCCGCCCGCGTCCGCGAAGCCCGGGCCAGGGCCGCCGCGCGTCTCGCCGACACCCCCTGGAGGGTGAACAGCGAGATCCCCGGACACGAGCTCCGCACCCGCTACCTCGCCGCACCCGGCGCCCTCGCCACCGCCGAACGCGACGTCGAACGGGGACTGCTCACCGCCCGGGGCCTCGACCGCGTCCTCCGCGTCGCCTGGACCGTCGCCGACCTGAACGGCCACGACCGGCCCGACAGCCAGGACATCGCCCTCGCCCTCGAACTGCGCACCGGCGTAGCCCGCGGCGTGCCCGTAGGAGCGGGGGAGCCCGCATGACCATCAAAGCCGCCCCCTCGGAGGAGCGCCTCGCCCGCGCGACCCTCAGCCGCGCGGTCGAACCCGGCGACGAACACGCCGGGCGCTGGCTCCGCCAGTACGGCGCCACCGGTTTCCTCGAACACCTCCTCCGCACCGGCGACGACCCCGCGCCCTTCCCCGGCACCGGAGCCAAACGCCTCACCTCCTGGCGACAACGCGCCACAGCCGCCCGCCCCGACCACGACCTCGACGCCGTGCACGCGCTCGGCGGGCGCTTCCTCGTCCCCGGCGACACCGAATGGCCACGTCAACTCGACGACCTCGGCGACGCCCGCCCCATCGGCCTCTGGATCCGCGGCCCGGCGGACCTGCGCACCTGGGCCCTGCGCTCCGTCGCCCTCGTCGGCGCCCGCGCCTGCACCCCGTACGGCGCCCACACCGCCGCCGACCTCGCCGCCGGGCTCAGCCGGCAGGGCTGGGTCGTCGTCTCCGGAGCCGCCTACGGCATCGACGGCGCCGCCCACCGGGGCGCCCTCGCCGCGGGCGGCGCCACCGTCGCCGTCCTCGCCTGCGGCGTCGACACCCCCTACCCCCGCGGGCACGACCGGCTCATCCGACGCATCGCGGAACAGGGCCTCGTCGTCGGGGAGTTGCCACCAGACAGCCACCCCACGCCGAGCCGCTTCATCCTCCGCAACCGCGTCATCGCCGCCCTCACCCGGGGGACCGTCGTCGTGGAGGCCCAGCACCGCAGCGGCTCTCTCGTCACCGCCCGCGCCGCCGCCCGCCTCGGCCGCCACACCATGGGCGTCCCCGGCCCCGTCACCAGCGCACTCTCCGCGGGCGTCCATGAACTCCTGCGCGGCGACGCCACCCTCGTCACCGACACGGACGAGATCATCGAACTCGTCGGGGACATCGGGCAGCTCGCCCCGGCGCGCCGGGGACCCGTCCTGCCCCGCGACCTCCTCGCCCCCGCTGCCGCGCACGTCCTCGAAGCGGTCCCCGCCCGAGGTCCCACCCCCACCACCGTCATCGCCCGCCGGGCCGGCGCCACCCCCGACGACACCCTCGCCAAGCTGTACGAACTCCACTCCCTCGGCTTCCTCGAACGGCGCGGCGAAGGCTGGCAGTTGACGAACAGCGCGACAGAAGCGTCGAACGCGCGGCGAGGCGGTACTTGACCTGGCGCATTCGAGTGAAAAGGTGAAGTCGATGAACAACCGAGTTCTCTCGGCCGCACCCGAGGGGCCGAGACGCGCCACGGCCCGGGTTCGAAGATGTGGCCGACGGCGTCCACCCGGAGCGGCGCGATCCACCGATGTTCGCTCACCGCGACAGCACACTCACGCTACGCTCACCAGGATTCCCTCCAGGACACCCACACCGACGCACCCGACAGCAGAACGGCTCAAGGCAACGCATGCCCCAGCACACCTCCGGGTCTGACCGCGCTGCGGTGCCCCCAGCAGCCCGGGGCACCGTGCGACCGCCCGCACCGACCTCACTCGACGAGCTGTGGCGCTCGTACAAGGACACCGGCGACGAGCGGCTGCGGGAGCAGCTGATCCTGCACTACTCGCCGCTCGTCAAATACGTCGCGGGACGGGTCAGCGTGGGGCTGCCGTCCAATGTGGAACAGGCCGACTTCGTCTCCTCCGGGGTCTTCGGGCTCATCGACGCCATCGAGAAGTTCGACGTCGAGCGCGCGATCAAGTTCGAGACGTACGCCATCACCCGCATCCGCGGCGCCATGATCGACGAACTCCGCGCCCTGGACTGGATCCCGCGCTCCGTCCGCCAGAAGGCCCGCAACGTCGAGCGCGCCTACGCCACCCTCGAGGCGCAGCTCCGCCGGACCCCCTCCGAGAGCGAGGTCGCCGCGGAGATGGAGATCACGCTGGAGGAACTGCACGCGGTTTTCAGCCAGTTGTCCCTGGCCAACGTGGTCGCCCTGGAGGAGCTGCTGCACGTCGGCGGCGAGGGCGGCGACCGGCTCTCCCTCATGGACACCCTGGAGGACACCGCCGCCGACAACCCCGTCGAGGTCGCCGAGGACCGCGAGCTGCGCCGGCTCCTCGCCCGCGCCATCAACACGCTCCCCGAGCGGGAGAAGACCGTCGTCACGCTCTACTACTACGAGGGCCTGACCCTCGCCGAGATCGGCCATGTCCTCGGTGTCACCGAGAGCCGCGTCAGCCAGATCCACACCAAGTCCGTCCTCCAGCTCCGCGCCAAGCTGGCCGACGTCGGACGCTGACCCTTGCGGCCCGGTCGTACAGTGGAGCCGTGCCCAGGATTCGAGCGGCCTCGGTGGCCGAGCACCGGACCATGCAGCGCGGCGCCCTCCTGGACGCCGCGCGTTCCCTGCTGTCCGAGGGGGGTACGGAGGCGCTGACCTTCCCCGCCCTCGCCGAGCGCACGGGTCTGGCCCGCTCGTCGGTCTACGAGTACTTCCGGTCGCGCGCCGCCGTCGTCGAAGAGCTGTGCGCCGTCGACTTCCCCGTCTGGGCGGCCGAGGTCGAGGCGGCCATGGCCGGCGCCGAGACGCCGCGCGGCAAGGTCGAGGCGTACGTCCGCACCCAGCTGGAACTCGTCGGGGACCGGCGGCACCGGGCCGTCGTCGCCATCTCGGCGAGCGAGCTGGACGACGGCGCCCGCGAGAAGATCCGCGCGGCCCACGGCGGCCTCGTCGCCATGATCGTCGAAGCCCTCGCCGCCCTGGGCCAGCCCCAGCCCCGCCTGGGCGCCATGCTCCTCCAGGGCGTCGTCGACGCGGCCGTCCGCCGCATCGAACTCGGCGCGGCGGAAGACCCCACGACCATCGCCGAAGCAGCGGTCGCGATGGCCCTCCACGGAGTCTCCGGTCCCTCGGCCTGACCGCCGCCCCGACGGACCTGCCAGTGCCACGCCCTACGGTCCGCCCATGATGTCGAACGACTGTGGCCCCCTCTGCTGACGGAGTGCGCCCGGCACGGTCTGGTTCCCCTCCTGTGCAGCCCCCACGCCGCCACCCGCGCCGGAAGGCATCGCACCGTGGCCCCACGACCCCGGGCCGCCCTTCGAGACCTGGCCGGGGCTCGCGCCGGAGGTGCCCGCCGGCGCCGCGGGCCCGACCCCCGACGAGGCCGCTTCGAGGACAGTCGCCCGCCTCGCCGAGACGCCGTACACCCTGAGCGGCTGCCGGCGTTCTGGTGGGACTAGAAGGTGCCTGGGGTGAGGGGGAGGAGTCTTGACGCGGGGCGGGTCGTCAGGGAGAGGGGATTCAGGTAGGTGTCGCCTCTCAGGAGGCCCCAGTGGAGGCAGGTCCTCGGGCAGTGGGGGTTCTCCGTGACCTCGGCGATCCGGGTGCCCGGTGAGACCTGGGTGCCCTGGGGGACCAGTGGGGTCACCGGGGTGAACGTCGTCCGCAGTGGGGGAGCGCCCGTGCCCGGGAGGGTGAGGGTGACCGCGCCCCGGCCGCCCACCGGGCCCGCGAACGTGACCGTGCCCGCCGCCGGGGCGAGCACCGGGGTGCCCGGCGGTGCGGCGAGGTCCACGCCGCGGTGACCCGCGGCGTACGGGCCCGGCGGGGGCTCCCAGCCGCGGAGGATCTCCGGCGGCGGCGGGCCCACCGGCCAGAGCAGGGTCAACGTCATGAGCAGCATCGTCAGGTGCATGGGGGAAGGGTTTCCCGGACACCCGGTTCGCGGGGATCACGGACGATAGCTGTGGATGGAGCGCCCGCTGTGGACAGTGCCGTCACCCGGCGCTCCCGGGGTCCCGTACACTTCCTATGGCGACTCGGGTCACCGGGTCGACTTCGCACGCCCCGCCACCTGTCTCCGAGGCGGGTGGCAGCGCCTTTCGGTCCCTCTGGGGCATGGCGCGCCGGGGCGTCAGGAACACAAAACCGAGAAAACCAAGGAGATGGCCATGGCCGTCGTCACGATGCGGGAGCTGCTGGAGAGCGGCGTCCACTTCGGTCACCAGACCCGTCGCTGGAACCCGAAGATGAAGCGCTTCATCTTCACCGAGCGCAACGGCATCTACATCATCGACCTGCTCCAGTCGCTGTCGTACATCGACCGCGCCTACGAGTTCGTCAAGGAGACCGTCGCGCACGGCGGCTCCATCATGTTCGTCGGTACGAAGAAGCAGGCCCAGGAGGCCATCGCCGAGCAGGCGACGCGTGTCGGCATGCCGTACGTCAACCAGCGTTGGCTCGGTGGCATGCTCACCAACTTCTCCACCGTCTACAAGCGTCTGCAGCGCCTCAAGGAGCTCGAGCAGATCGACTTCGAGGACGTCGCCGCCTCGGGTCTCACCAAGAAGGAGCTCCTGGTCCTCTCCCGCGAGAAGGCCAAGCTGGAGAAGACCCTCGGTGGTATCCGCGAGATGCAGAAGGTGCCCAGCGCCGTCTGGATCGTCGACACCAAGAAGGAGCACATCGCCGTCGGTGAGGCGCGCAAGCTCCACATCCCGGTCGTCGCGATCCTCGACACCAACTGCGACCCCGACGAGGTCGACTACAAGATCCCGGGCAACGACGACGCGATCCGCTCCGTCACCCTGCTCACCCGCGTGATCGCCGACGCCGTCGCCGAGGGCCTCATCGCCCGCTCCGGCGCCGCGACCGGCGACTCGAAGCCGGGCGAGAAGGCCGCCGGCGAGCCGCTCGCCGAGTGGGAGCGCGACCTGCTCGAGGGTGAGAAGAAGGCCGACGAGGCCGCCGAGGCCCCCGCCGCCGAGGCCGCCCCGGCCGAGGCCGCCGCCGAGGCTCCGGCCGCGGACGCCGAGCAGGCCTGACCCTTCAGGACCCTGAGGACCTTCGGGTGACGACGGCGGGGGCCCACGAAGCCCCCGCCGTCCACCCGTGGACCCGCCCGATCTTTCAGACTTCGAGAGAGAAACAGACTCATGGCGAACTACACCGCCGCTGACGTCAAGAAGCTCCGCGAGCTCACCGGCGCCGGCATGATGGACTGCAAGAAGGCCCTGGACGAGGCCGACGGCAACGTCGACAAGGCCGTCGAGGCGCTCCGTATCAAGGGCCAGAAGGGCGTCGCCAAGCGCGAGGGCCGCTCTGCCGAGAACGGCGCCGTTGTCTCCCTCATCGCCGACGACAACACCTCCGGCGTCCTCGTCGAGCTGAAGTGCGAGACGGACTTCGTCGCCAAGGGTGACAAGTTCCAGGCCGTCGCCGCCCAGCTGGCCGAGCACGTCGCCGCCACCGCCCCGGCCGACATCGAGGCCCTGCTCGCCTCCGAGATCGAGGCCGGCAAGACCGTCCAGGCGTTCGTCGACGAGGCCAACGCCAACCTCGGCGAGAAGATCGTCCTCGACCGCTTCGCGCAGTACGCCGACGGCTTCGTCTACGCGTACATGCACCGCACGATGCCGGACCTCCCGCCGCAGATCGGTGTCCTCGTCGAGTTCGACAAGGCCGACGCCGACGTCGCCAAGGGTGTCGCCCAGCACATCGCCGCGTTCGCGCCGAAGTACCTCACCAAGGAAGACATTCCGGCCGAGGTCGTCGAGTCCGAGCGTCGCATCGCCGAGGAGACCACCCGCGCCGAGGGCAAGCCCGAGGCCGCGATCGCCAAGATCGTCGAGGGTCGCGTCAACGGCTTCTTCAAGGACGCCACGCTGCTCGGCCAGCCGTACGCCCTTGACAACAAGAAGTCCGTCCAGAAGGTCCTGGACGAGGCCGGTGTCACCCTGAAGCGCTTCACGCGCATCAAGGTCGGCATCTGAGTCCGTACGCAGACGCGACGGACACCGGACCCCGGTAGGGTCTGAGGCAGTCGTCCGCGCCCGCGCAGGACGACCGCAGATCTGACGAGGAGGCCATTGCCGTACGGGATACCGCGAGGACCCAAGGCAATGGCCTCCTTCGTATGTGCACGAGGAGATCTCCATGAACCAGGGCGCCGTACAGGGCGACGACAACAACGGCAAGAAGGCCGGCCGCTACATGCTGAAGCTGTCCGGAGAAGCCTTCTCCGGCGGTACCGGCCTGGGCGTCGACCCCGATGTCGTGCACGCCATCGCGCGTGAGATCGCGGCCGTCGTCCGCGACGGCGCGGAGATCGCGGTGGTGATCGGCGGCGGCAACTTCTTCCGCGGCGCCGAGCTCCAGCAGCGCGGCATGGACCGGGCCCGCTCCGACTACATGGGCATGCTCGGCACGGTGATGAACTGCCTCGCCCTCCAGGACTTCCTGGAGAAGGAGGGCATCGACTCGCGCGTCCAGACCGCCATCACCATGGGCCAGGTCGCCGAGCCGTACATCCCGCTGCGCGCCGTGCGCCACCTGGAGAAGGGCCGCGTGGTCATCTTCGGTGCGGGCATGGGCATGCCGTACTTCTCCACGGACACCACCGCCGCCCAGCGCGCGCTGGAGATCGACGCCGAGGCCCTGCTCATGGGCAAGAACGGCGTGGACGGCGTCTACGACTCCGACCCCAAGCGCAACCCCGACGCGGTCAAGTTCGACGCCCTCGAGTACGGCGAGGTGCTGTCCCGCGACCTCAAGGTCGCCGACGCCACCGCCATCACGCTGTGCCGGGACAACAACCTCCCGATCCTCGTCTTCGAACTGCTCACCGAGGGCAATATCGCTCGCGCGGTGAAGGGTGAGAAGATCGGCACGCTCGTGAGCGACCAGGGCACCCGGGCCTGACCCGAACCGGGGAACCGCCCCGCAAGGGGATGGACAGAGCCCTGCCGGTCGTACACCGTGCAGGACACAACGCGACGACACGCAGGAGCAAGTGGTGATCGAAGAGACCCTCCTCGAGGCCGAGGAGAAGATGGAGAAGGCCGTCGTGGTCGCCAAGGAGGACTTCGCCGCGATCCGCACCGGCCGTGCGCACCCGGCGATGTTCAACAAGATCGTGGCCGACTACTACGGTGCCATCACCCCCATCAACCAGCTGGCGTCCTTCTCCGTCCCGGAGCCGCGCATGGCCGTGGTGACGCCGTTCGACAAGAGCGCCCTGCGCAACATCGAGCAGGCGATCCGGGACTCGGACCTCGGCGTCAACCCGAGCAACGACGGCAACATCATCCGCGTGGTGTTCCCCGAGCTGACCGAGGAGCGCCGCCGGGAGTACATCAAGGTCGCCAAGGGCAAGGCCGAGGACTCCAAGATCTCGATCCGCTCGGTCCGCCGCAAGGCCAAGGAGACCATCGACAAGTTCGTCAAGGACGGCGAGGTCGGCGAGGACGAGGGCCGCCGCGCCGAGAAGGAGCTCGACGACACCACCGCGAAGTACGTCGCGCAGGTGGACGAGCTGCTCAAGCACAAGGAAGCCGAGCTGCTCGAGGTCTGATGAACGACTCTTCCTGGGGGGCCCCGGCCGGTTCCGGCCGCGGGGGACCCGACCAGGGGCCCGCCCCGGCGGGTCCCGCATACGATCGGCATCAGGCGGCGCAGACTCGGCCCATGCCCATCGTGCCCGACGTTCCCGCCGGCGGATTCCAGGACGGTCACGGCCGGGGGGCCGCTCACCCGAGCGGCCCCCTGTTCCGTGACGAGACGCCGCACGAGCACCCGCAGGAGCCCATGTCCAGCCCCACCCCGCCTCCGCCGCCCGCGCCGACGGCGCCACGGCAGAAGAAGAGCGCGGGGCGCGACCTGGGCGCGGCCATAGGAGTCGGGGTCGGTCTCGGCGCCGTCATCATCGCGTCGCTGTTCATCTGGAAGCCGGCGTTCGTCGGCGTGATAGCGGTCGCGGTGGTCGTCGGCCTGTGGGAGCTCACCTCCCGCCTCCAGGAGCGCAAGGCCATCAAGGCGCCGCTGGTGCCGCTCGCGGTCGGCGGCGCGGCGATGGTCGTCGCCGGTTACGTCCGGGGCGCCGAGGGCGCCTGGGTGGCGATGGCCCTGACGGCGCTCGCCGTGCTCGTCTGGCGGATGACGGAGCCTCCCGAGGGCTACCTGAAGGACGTCACCGCGGGGGTCTTCGCCGCGTTCTACGTGCCGTTCCTGGCGACGTTCGTGGCGATGCTCCTCACCGCGGACGACGGGCCGCAGCGGGTGCTGACCTTCCTGATCCTGACGGTGGTCAGCGACACGGGGGCGTACGCGATCGGCTGGCGGTTCGGCAAGCACAAGCTGGCCCCGCGGATCAGCCCCGGCAAGACCCGGGAGGGTCTGGTCGGCGCGGTGACGTTCGCCATGGCGGCGGGCGCGCTGTGCATGCAGTTCATGATCGACGACGGTGTCTGGTGGCAGGGCCTGATCCTCGGTCTGGCCGTGGCGGCGAGCGCGACGCTCGGCGACCTCGGCGAGTCGATGATCAAGCGTGACCTGGGCATCAAGGACATGGGCACGCTGCTGCCGGGTCACGGCGGGATCATGGACCGCCTGGACTCGCTGCTGCCGACGGCGCCGGTGGTGTGGCTGCTGATGGCCTTGTTCGTCGGAACGGCTTGACGGACAGCGGGTACTCTGGAAGGGCTCGTGGCGCGTGCGCCGCGGGCCCTTCCGTCGTCCTCGCCATCGCGGGGATGGTCCAGTGAGGTCTCCTGGCTTCGGCATTGTGATGCCGCGTTCCCCGCCGCCGCGGGGATGCCAGACCTCGTGCCGTCTGAGGAGACACCCGATCGTGGCCCGTCCAGTGCCCGGAGAACTCACTTTCGTCGCCCCCCGCGGAGCCAAGAAGCCGCCGCGGCACCTGGCCGACCTCTCGCCCGCCGAGCGGAAGGAGGCCGTCGCCGCGATCGGCGAGAAGCCGTTCCGCGCCAAGCAGCTGTCCACGCACTACTTCGCGCGGTACGCCCACGACCCCGCCGAGTGGACCGACATCCCGGCCGCCTCGCGGGAGAAGCTGGCCGGGGAGCTGCTGCCTGACCTGATGTCCGTGGTGCGGCACATCTCGTGCGACGACGACACCACCCGTAAGACCCTGTGGCGGCTGCACGACGGCACGCTCGTGGAGTCCGTGCTCATGCGCTACCCGGACCGGGTGACCATGTGCATCTCCTCGCAGGCCGGCTGCGGCATGAACTGCCCGTTCTGCGCGACCGGGCAGGCGGGGCTCGACCGGAACCTGTCGACCGCCGAGATCGTGCACCAGATCGTGGACGGCATGCGGGCCCTGCGCGACGGGGAGGTGCCCGGGGGACCGGCGCGTCTTTCCAACATCGTGTTCATGGGCATGGGCGAGCCGCTCGCCAACTACAAGCGGGTCGTCGGCGCCATCCGTCGGCTGACCGACCCCGAGCCGGACGGCCTCGGGCTGTCGCAGCGCGGCATCACCGTCTCCACCGTCGGACTCGTGCCCGCCATGCTGCGCTTCGCCGACGAGGGCTTCAAGTGCCGTCTCGCGGTCTCGCTGCACGCCCCGGACGACGAGCTGCGCGACACCCTGGTACCCGTCAACACGCGCTGGAAGGTCCGCGAGGTCCTCGACGCGGCCTGGGAGTACGCGGAGAAGTCCGGGCGCCGGATCTCCATCGAGTACGCCCTCATCCGGGACATCAACGACCAGGCCTGGCGTGGCGACCTGCTCGGCAGGCTGCTCAAGGGCAAGCGGGTGCACGTCAACCTGATCCCGCTGAACCCGACGCCCGGCTCGAAGTGGACGGCCTCCCGCCCTGAGGACGAGAAGGCCTTCGTCGAGGCGATCGCCCGCCACGGCGTGCCGGTGACCGTTCGGGACACCCGCGGTCAGGAGATCGACGGTGCCTGTGGACAGCTCGCGGCCGCCGAGCGCTGACCTTGTAGTCTGAGCTCGAACACATCTCCATATTCCGACAGGGGAGCGCCACAGCGCTGAGAGTGCGGTAACCGTAGACCGCAGACCCTCTGAACCTCGCCCAGGTCATTCTGGGTAGGAAGTTCGGTCGTAACTCAAGCTGTTGCGCCCTGCCCGCGTCCGGTCCGCCGGACGTGGGCAGGGCCGCGTCTCTTCCTGGTCACACCCAGGAGGAAATCCAGTGAGCATCAAGAAGGCCGCCGCCGCCGCGCTCGTCGCGGCGCTCGGCATCACCAGCCTCGCCGCCTGTGGCACCGACGACGTGCGGGGCTCGGCCGGCAAGACCGACCAGCCCGCGCCGAAGACGGTGACGCTGGTGAGCCACGACTCGTTCAACGCCTCCAAGGAGGTGCTCGCCGCCTTCACCCAGCAGACCGGTTTCACGGTCAAGGTCCTGAAGAGCGGCGACGCGGGTGAAGCCGTCAACAAGGAGATCCTCACCAAGGGCTCCCCGCAGGGCGACGTCTTCTTCGGCGTCGACAACACCCTCCTCTCCCGCGCCCTCGACAACGGGATCTTCGTCCCGTACGAGGCGAAGGGCCTGGACCGGGTCCCGGCGGCGTACCAGCTCGACAAGGAGCACCGGGTCACCCCGATCGACTCCGGCGACATCTGCGTCAACTACGACAAGAAGTACTTCGCCGACAAGAAGCTGGCGCCGCCGGTCACCTTCGACGACCTCGCGAAGCCGGCGTACAAGGACCTCCTTGTCGTGGAGAACCCCGAGCGGTCCTCCCCGGGCCTCGGCTTCCTGCTCGGCACGGCCGCCAAGTACGGCGACGAGGGCTGGCAGGACTACTGGAAGAAGCTCAAGGCCAACGGTGTGAAGACCGTCGACAGCTGGGAGCTCGCCTACAACCAGGAGTTCTCCGGCTCGGCCGGCGGCAAGCAGGCCAAGGGCGACCGCCCGCTGGTCGTGTCGTACGCCTCCAGCCCGCCGGCCGAGGTGCTGTACGGCGAGCCGCAGCCGAAGGTGGCGCCCACCGGGGTCTCCACCGGCACCTGCTTCCGGCAGATCGAGTTCGCGGGCCTGCTGAACGGGGCGAAGAACCCCGAGGGCGGCAAGGCGCTGATCGACTTCCTGATCTCCAAGAAGTTCCAGGAGGACATGCCGCTCCAGATGTTCGTCAACCCGGTGGCGAAGGACGCGGCCCTGCCGGAGCTCTTCACCAAGCACGGCGTGGTGATCGAGAAGCCGGAGACCATGGCGCCCGAGAAGATCGCCGAGAAGCGTGACCCGTGGATCCAGCAGTGGTCGTCGCTCGTCCTGAAGTGACCCGCGACCTCAAGGGGAGCGCGACGCGGCTGGGCCTCATGGCCCTGCCCGTCGCGTTCTTCGGGGTCTTCTTCGCCTGGCCCGTCGTGTCCATCGTGGACCGGGGGCTCAGGCCCGACGGCGCCTGGCGGTTCGGCCGGATCGGCGAGACGCTGAGCCGGCCGGACATCCTCGACGTCCTCGGCTTCACCGTGTGGCAGGCGCTCGCCTCCACCGGGCTCACCCTCCTCGTCGCGCTGCCCGGCGCGTACGTCTTCGCCCGCTTCGACTTCCCCGGCAAGAGCGTGCTGCGGGCCGTCGTCACGGTGCCGTTCGTGCTGCCGACCGTCCTCGTCGGCACGGCGTTCCTCGCGCTCGTCGGCCGGAACGGGCTCACCGACGAGCTGTGGGGCCTCAGGCTCGACACCAGCGTGTGGGCGATCCTCCTCGCGCACGTCTTCTTCAACTACGCGGTCGTCGTCCGGACCGTCGGCGGCCTCTGGTCGCAGCTCGACCCGCGTCAGGAGGAGGCCGCCCGGGTCCTCGGCGCCTCGCGCTGGACGGCCTGGCGGACGGTGACCCTGCCCGCGCTCGTGCCGGCGGTGGCGGCGGCCGCCCTGATGGTCTTCCTCTTCACCTTCACCTCCTTCGGCGTCGTCCAGATCCTCGGCGGGGACGCGTACTCCACGCTCGAAGCCGAGATCTACCGGCAGACCGCCCGGCTGCTCGACCTGCCGACGGCCGCCGTGCTCACCCTCGTGCAGTTCGTGGCCGTGGGCGTGATCCTCGGCGTGCACGCCTGGACGGTACGGCGGCGCGAGACCGCGCTCCGGCTCGTACCGCCCGAGTCCGCCGCGCGCCGGCCGCGCGGCGCCGGGCAGTGGGCGCTGCTCGCGGGCGTCCTCGCCTCGGTGGCGCTGCTGATCCTGCTGCCGCTGGGCGTCCTCGTGGAGCGGTCCTTCGCCGGGCCGGACGGGTACGGGCTCGGCTACTACCGGGCGCTCGGCTCGCTCGACGCGTCCGGGACCTTCCTCGTCCCGCCCCTGGAGGCGATCGGGAACTCCCTGCGGTACGCGGTGGCCGCCACCGCCATCGCCGTGACGATCGGCGGGCTCGCGGCGGCGGCGCTCACCCGGCGGCGGGCCGGGCGGCTCGTACGGGGCTTCGACGCGCTGCTCATGCTGCCGCTCGGGGTCTCCGCCGTCACCGTCGGCTTCGGCTTCCTCATCACGCTCGACGAGCCGCCGTTCGACCTGCGGTCCGCCTGGATCCTCGTCCCCCTCGCGCAGGCCCTGGTCGGCGTCCCCTTCGTCGTACGGACGATGCTGCCGGTGCTTCGCGCGGTGGACGAGCGGCTGCGGGAGGCGGCGGCCGTGCTCGGTGCCTCGCCGTGGCGGGCGTGGCGGGAGGTGGACCTGCCGATGGTGCGGCGGGCGCTGCTCATCGCGGCCGGGTTCGCGTTCGCGGTGTCGCTCGGCGAGTTCGGCGCGACCGTCTTCATCGCCCGGCCCGAGAGCCCGACGCTGCCGGTGGCGGTGGCCCGGCTGCTCGGCCGGCCCGGCGCCCTCAACTACGGCCAGGCGATGGCCCTCTCGACGATTCTGATGGTGGTGTGCGCGGTGTCCCTGCTGCTGCTCGAACGGCTCCGCACCGACCGGACCTCCGGGGAGTTCTGATGCTTTCGATCCAGGCCGCGACCGTACGGTTCGGGGAGCGGGCCGTGCTCGACGCCGTGGACCTGGAGGTCGCCGAGCACGAGATCGTGTGCGTGCTCGGCCCCAGCGGCAGCGGCAAGTCCACGATGCTGCGGTCCGTCGCCGGGCTCCAGGCGCTCGACGCGGGCCGGGTGCTGCTCGGCGGCGCCGACCAGGCAGGGGTGCCGGTGCACCGGCGGGGCGTCGGCCTGATGTTCCAGGACCACCAGCTGTTCCCGCAGCGGGACGTCGGCGGCAACGTCGCCTTCGGGCTTCGCATGCGCGGTGCCCGGAAGACGGAGCAGGCGGAGCGGGTCCGGGAGCTGCTCGACCTCGTCGGCCTCCCGGGGGCCGAGCGGCGGTCCGTCGCCGCGCTCTCCGGCGGCGAGCAGCAGCGGGTGGCGCTCGCCCGGGCCCTCGCGCCCCGGCCCCGGCTCCTCATGCTCGACGAACCGCTCGGGCAGCTCGACCGGGGGCTGCGGGAGCGGCTCGTCGTGGAGCTGCGGCAGCTCTTCGGACGGCTCGGGACGACGGTCCTCGCCGTCACCCACGACCAGGGCGAGGCCTTCGCGCTCGCCGACCGGGTCGTGGTCATGCGGGACGGACGGATCGCCCAGTCGGGAACGCCGGTCGACGTGTGGCGGCGGCCCGCGTCGGAGTTCGTGGCACGGTTCCTGGGCTTCGACAACGTGGTGGCGGCGCGGGTGACCGGCGCCGTCGCGGAGACCGTGTGGGGCAAGATCCCCGTGCCGGACGGCTCGCCGGAGGGGGACCGGCGGCTCCTCGTCCGCCCGGGCGGAGTACGGCTCGTGGAGCAGCGCCCGGTCTGGACGGTGGAGTCCCGGACCTTCCGGGGCAGCCAGGTCCTCGTACGGCTCCGCCCGGCCGAGGGGCCCGCCCTGGAGGCCGAGCTGCCGCTCCGGGAGGCGCCGGAGGAGGGTGCCGGGGTGGGCGTGGAGTTCCGGTCGGAGGACGTGGTGGTGCTGGGGGACGACACGCCGTAGCGCGGGGGCGATGAGTTTCCGCGGCCGGTGGAGTCTTCTGTTCGTACGTCGTCTTCTTGTCGACCGTCCGGGAGGAAAGCCGTGGTCCAGTTGCTCAGAGTCCAGAACTTCAACGTCTCGTCCGACGGATTCGGGGCCGGTGAGGGCCAGAGTCTGGAGCGGCCGTTCGGGCACGCGGATCCGGGGGAGATGTTCTCCTGGGCCGGGGCCACGGCGAGCTGGCCGATGCGGACGGATCCCGGGGGCAGCCGGGGCCTCGACGACTACCTGACGCGGGACTACGCGCGGAACATCGGCGCCGAGATCATGGGCCGCAACAAGTTCTCGCCGCTGCGCGGGCCCTGGGAGAACGAGGACTGGCGCGGCTGGTGGGGCGACGAGCCGCCGTTCCGCACGCCGGTGTTCGTGCTGACCCACCATCCGCGTCCCTCGTTCACGCTGTCCGACACGACGTTCCACTTCGTGGACGCGGATCCGGCGACGGTGCTCGGCATGGCGAAGGAGGCGGCTCAGGGGAAGGACGTCCGCCTGGGTGGTGGCGCGGCCACGATCCGGGAGTTCCTGGACGCCGATCTCGTCGACACGCTGCACGTGGCCGTGTCGCCGGTGAAGCTCGGGTCCGGGTCGCGGCTGTGGGAGTCGCCGGAGGAGCTGTTCGACCGGTTCCATTGCGATGTCGTGCCTAGCCCGGGTGGGAAGGTGACGCATTACTTGTTCTGGCGCAAGTGACCCCCCGTGCGGGGCCCGCGCCCGTGGGGGCGTCGCCCCTGGCCCCGTGTGGGGCCTGCGCCCGGCGGGGTGGTGCCCCGCCGCCGTGTGGGCAATCGTCCCTCCCCCAGACTTCGTCCGGGGGGACCCCCAGGGCGGGACGGGTGGGCACACGGGACGGCGCCCTCCAGCGGCGCCTCCGCGTTCCGGGCCTGGACCCGCACCACCAGTGCACTGCGCACGGGGTGCGGGTCCAGGCTCGGGAGCCTCTGGCGCCGGCATGGGCGCCGTTCCGTTGGGCCCACCCTCCCCCAAGCTCTCGGCTTCGCTCGAGCAGGGGGGACCCCCATCGCCCCTTGCGGAACGCCTGCCCACAACGGGGCGGAACGCATGCCCACAACGGGGGGCTACTCCCCGAGGCGTTCCAGGGCCGTCGGCGCCTCGTCGATGGAGTCCACCAGGGCTATGCGCCCGGCCATCGGGCGGCCGGCGGCCAGGGCCTCCAGGAGCGGCCAGGTCGGGAGGTGGGTCGTCCAGTGGTGGCGGTTCACCAGGACCATCGGGGTCGGGGCGCCCCGGGAGGCGTAGTAGTTCGGCGTCGCGTTGTCGAAGATCTCCTGGACCGTGCCCGCCGCGCCCGGCAGGAAGACGACGCCCGCCGTCGAGCGGGCGAGCAGGCCGTCCTCCCGGGTGGCGTTCGCGAAGTACTTGGCGATGTGCGCGGCGAACGGGTTCGGCGGCTCGTGGCCGTAGAACCAGGTCGGGATGCCGACCGAGTCCCCGCCGTCCGGCCACAGGTCCCGTACCGCGAAGGCCGCCCGCGCCCAGTCCGTCACCGACGGGGCGAACGACGGGGCCTTGGAGAGGAGAGCGAGGGACTCCGGGAGGACCTCGTCCGCGTAGGGCGCCAGATACGCGCCCAGGTTCGCGGCCTCCATCGCGCCCGGCCCGCCGCCCGTCGCCACGGTGAGCCCGGCGCGGGCCAGGGACCTGCCGAGCCGGGCGGCTCCCGCGTACTCCTCCGTGCCCCGCCCCATCGCGTGCCCGCCCATGACGCCGACGACCCGGGCCCCGTCGAGGTGTTCGTCGAGGGCGTCGGAGACGGCGTCGTCGTGGAGGGCGCGGAGCATCGAGGAGAAGATGTCGCCGTCGGCCCTGGTCCGGCCGAACCACACGTACGCGAGGAAGTCGGGCGTCGACTCGTACCCGGTCTCGGTGATCCCCGCGAAGAGTTCCTCGGGGGTGTAGAGCCTGGCCCGGTAGGGGTCGAAGGGCAGTTCGGGGACGGGAGGGAAGACGAGGGCCCCGTCGGCGCGGATCTTGGCGGCGGCCTCCGGCTCCATGGGGCAGCCGAGGAACACGGCCTCGGCGGTGACGGCGGTCAGCAGGGCGAAGGTCCGGCCGGTGAGGTCGAGCGACTGGATCCGGTGTCCGGCGAGCGAGCCGGTGCGGGCGAGCACCGCGTCGAACTCGGCGAGGGTGTGGATCTCGCGTCCGTGCCCGCGCGGTTCGGGCGGGCGGTGTGCCGGGGGAAGCGTCGCCATGGGCCCACGATAGGGGCCGCCGTACCGGGCGGCCCCTCGTGGCGGCGGCTCAGCCCTTCAGCGGCAGGGCCGCCAGTTCCGCGACCGCCCAGGTCAGGGGTGCGAACACGGCGAACAGGGCGCCCGCGCGCAGCAGCGCCGCCGTGCGCAGGACCGTGGGCGGGGCGCCGATGCGCAGGAGGGCCTCGGTGGTGTGGGCGCGGCCCTGCCGGGATTCCAGCGCGGCGGTCAGGAGGGTGGCGGTGGTGCAGGCCAGGATCAGGGCGGCGCCGAGGCCGGTGAGCGGGCCGAAGGCGTCGGCGTCCGCGTCGTACAGCGTGGCCGCCGCGAGCGCCCCGGAGATCACCGCGCTGACCACGCCGAGGGGTCGGCCGATACGGCGGGACTCGTCCATCAGGACGCGGCCCGCGAGCAGCCGTGTGGCGCCCGGCCGGACGGCCTGGAGGAGCCGGCCGCAGCCGTATGTGAGGCCGGGTCCTGCGACGGCGAGGCCCACGGCGGTGAGGACCCAGCCGGCGAGGACGCCCGCCGGGTTGCCGTCGAGGCCGCCCGGCAGCGGGAGGCCGCCCCCGGAGTCGCCCTGGGCGGCGTACGTCTCGATCGCGAGGCCGACCGCGACCAGGGCGATTCCCCAGGGCAGCCCGGACGGCATCGCCTTCTCGACGCCCTCGGGCGCGGCGGGCGCGGTCCTGGGGCGCAGGGCGAGACCGGCCGCCGTGGCGGCGACGACCGGCAGGACGGCGAGCAGGGTGAGGGCGCCGGCGAGCGGGATCGGCTGGTCGGCGGCGAGGAGCTCGGCGGCGGCCCCGTCGAAGGGCAGGCCCGTGATGTCGCCGCGCAGGTGCAGGTAGAAGAGCAGCGCGACCGTGGAGCCCAGCGTGCAGGCGACGGCCGTCGAGGCGGCGGCGATCGCGGTGAGCCGGGCGGGGCCGAGGCCGACGGCGGAGAGACCGGGGCGCGGCCGGGTGCTGGGGTCGGTGCGGGCCACGGCGACGGCGAACTGGACGGTGGCGGCGAGCGGCAGGGCGCACCAGAGCAGCCGCAGCACCGAGACAGAGGACCGGTCCGGGTGACCGACGGCGTATCCGAGGGTGCAGAGCAGCAGGAAGCCCACCCCCGCGGCCGCCGCGGCGACGAGGAGCCGGCGCGTGAGGACGAGGGGGTGGGTCCCGCGGGCTAGACGGAGAGCGAGCACGCGGCGACGCCCTCCGCCCCTGACGCCGGGGGTACGGCGCCGACCCGGCGTCCGTCGAGCAGGGTGACGGTGCGGTCGGCGAGGGCGGCGACCTCGCCGTCGTGGGTGGCGAGGAGCACGGTGATGCCGTGCGAGCGGGCCGCGGCCGTGAGCGTGCGCAGGACCTGCGCGCCGTCGGCCCGGTGCAGGGTGGCGGTGGGTTCGTCGGCGAAGAGGACCGACGGGGTGGTGACCAGGGCGCGGGCGATCGCGATGCGCTGGCGCTGGGAGTGGGTGAGGGCGTGCGGCCGCTTGCGGGCGCAGCCGCCGATGTCGAGCCGCTCCAGCCACTCGGTGGCGGCGGTCTTCGCGGCCCGGTGGGAGGTGCCGCGGAGCAGCAGCGGCAGGGCGGCGTTCTCCCAGCCGGTGAGCTCGGGGACGAGACCGGGCTCGGGGTCGATCCAGCCGAAGCGGTCGCGGCGGAGCCGTTCGCGCTGGGCGGGGCCCAGGGTGTGCACGGGGCCGCTGTTGAACCAGACCTCGCCCTGCTGGGGGACGAGCTGGCCGGAGAGGCAGCGCAGGAGGGTGGTCTTGCCGCTGCCCCGGGGGCCGACGACGGCGAGGATCTCGCCTTCGCGGACGCCGAGGGAGACGCCGCTGAGGGCGTCCGAACCGCCCAGGGCGCAGTGCAGGGAACGCGCCCAGAGCACGTCGTTGTCCGGTGGGGCCATCGCGTACACCTCGATGTCGGATCCGATTCTTAGGTCCCCCGTCCGGGGGAACGAAGGACGGGCCTGTCGGTCACTGGGCACCGTAAGGATTCAGATCCGTTTGTACGGACAGCACACGGCCCGGGCCGCCGCCATCCACTCGGATGGCCGCATGCCCGGGCCGGGGTCACGCCGTGAGGGCGGCGTGATGTCCTGTGCCTCGCGGGGAGGGGATTACAGCTTGGTCCACGCCTCGGTGAGCACGTTGCGCAGGATGCCCTCGATCTCGTCGAAGGTGCCCTGGTCCGCGATCAGCGGCGGGGCCAGCTGGATGACCGGGTCGCCACGGTCGTCGGCGCGGCAGTACAGGCCGGCGTCGTACAGCGCCTTGGAGAGGAAGCCGTACAGGACGCGCTCCACCTCCTCGTCGTTGAAGGACTCCTTGGTGGCCTTGTCCTTGACGAGCTCGATGCCGTAGAAGAAGCCGTTGCCGCGGACGTCGCCGACGATCGGCAGGTCGTGCAGCTTCGACAGCGTCGAGTAGAAGGCGCCCTCGTTGTCCAGGACGTGCTGGTTGAGGCCTTCCTTGTCGAAGATGTCGAGGTTGGCGATCGCGACCGCCGAGGACACCGGGTGGCCACCGAAGGTGTAGCCGTGCAGGAAGGTGTTGTCGCCCTTGTAGAACGGCTCGGCGATGCGGTCCGAGACGATGCAGGCACCGATCGGGGAGTAGCCCGAGGTCATGCCCTTGGCGCAGGTGATCATGTCCGGCACGTAGCCGAACTTGTCACAGGCGAACATCGTGCCGAGGCGGCCGAAGGCGCAGATCGTCTCGTCGGAGACGAGCAGCACGTCGTACTGGTCGCAGATCTCGCGGACGCGCTGGAAGTAGCCGGGCGGCGGCGGGAAGCAGCCGCCGGCGTTCTGCACCGGCTCCAGGAAGACGGCCGCGACGGTGTCGGGGCCCTCGAAGAGGATCTGCTGCTCGATCTGGTCGGCGGCCCAGCGGCCGAAGGCCTCCGGGTCGTCGCCGTGGATCGGGGCGCGGTAGATGTTGGTGTTCGGCACCTTGTGCGCGCCGGGGACCAGCGGCTCGAAGGGGGCCTTCAGGGCCGGCAGGCCGGTGATGGACAGGGCGCCCTGCGGGGTGCCGTGGTAGGCGACCGCACGCGAGATGACCTTGTACTTGGTGTGCTTGCCCTGCAGCTTGAAGTACTGCTTGGCGAGCTTCCAGGCGGTCTCGACGGCCTCGCCGCCACCGGTGGTGAAGAAGACCTTGTTGAGGTCGCCCGGGGCGTAGTCGGCGAGGCGCTCGGCGAGCTCCACGGCCTTGGGGTGCGCGTACGACCACACGGGGAAGAACGCGAGCTCCTGGGCCTGCTTGTACGCGACCTCGGCGAGCTCCTGGCGGCCGTGTCCGGCGTTGACCACGAACAGACCCGCGAGTCCGTCGAGGTAGCGCTTGCCCTTGTCGTCGAAGATGTAGGTGCCCTCACCACGCACGATGGTGGGGACGGGGTTGTTCTCGTAGGACGACATGCGGGTGAAGTGCATCCACAGGTGGTCGTACGCGGTCTTGGACAGGTCCTGGGTCACGGTTATCGAGTTCCCCACATGTAGGTCTGCTTCTTGAGCTTGAGGTAGACGAAGCTCTCGGTGGAGCGCACTCCGGGGAGTGTGCGGATGCGCTTGTTGATCACATCCAGCAGGTGGTCGTCGTCCTCGCAGACGATCTCCACCATCAGGTCGAAGGAGCCGGCGGTCATCACCACGTACTCGCATTCGGCCATGGCCGTCAGTGCGTCCGCGACCGGATCCAGGTCACCCTCGACGTTGATGCCGACCATCGCCTGCCGCCGGAATCCCACGGTGAGGGGGTCGGTGACGGCGACGATCTGCATGACGCCCTGGTCGAGCAGTTTCTGGACGCGCTGCCTCACGGCTGCCTCGGAGAGGCCGACGGCCTTTCCGATCGCCGCGTAGGGACGGCGCCCGTCCTGCTGGAGCTGCTCGATGATCGCCAGGGAGACGGCATCGATCGTCGGGGACGAACCGGTTCCGGTTCTGGAGTCTGTGCTTCGACTGGCCACGACTTCACTGTGCACCGAGATTGTCTGTCGTGCAAGCCCAGAGCGATGAAATTCGTTGTGATGAGCTCCGGATCTTGCTGAATCCGAAGTTGGGAGGGGTCGGGGCTGTTGAAAGCGTCTGTCGAGCGATTAGGCTGAGGTGTCTCGCCCATCGGGACCCCGCACAAGGACGTGCGAAGACAGAACGTGACAGGAGGGGTGGCAAGTGACCACCGAGCTGCGCCGGCTGCGTAACTACATCAACGGGGAGTTCCGCGACGCGGCCGACGGCCGCACCATCGAGGTGGTCAACCCGGCCACCGGCGAGGTGTTCGCCACCTCCCCGCTCTCCGGGCAGGCCGACGTCGACGCCGCCATGGAGGCCGCCGCTGCGGCGTTCCCCGCCTGGCGTGACAGCACGCCGTCCGAGCGCCAGAAGGTTCTCCTCAAGATCGCGGACGCGTTCGAGGAGCGCGCCGAGGAGCTCATCGCCGCCGAGGTCGAGAACACCGGCAAGCCGGTCGCTCTCACCGCGAGCGAGGAGATCCCGCCCATGGTGGACCAGATCCGCTTCTTCGCGGGTGCCGCCCGGATGCTCGAGGGCCGCTCGGCCGGCGAGTACATGGAGGGCATGACCTCCATCATCCGCCGCGAGCCGGTCGGCGTCTGCGCCCAGGTCGCGCCGTGGAACTACCCGATGATGATGGCCGTGTGGAAGTTCGCCCCGGCCCTCGCCGCGGGCAACACCGTCGTCCTCAAGCCCTCGGACACGACCCCCGCGTCGACCGTCCTGATGGCCGAGATCATCGGGCAGATCGTCCCCAAGGGCGTCTTCAACGTCGTCTGCGGCGACCGCGAGACCGGCAAGGCCATGGTCGAGCACCCGATCCCGGCGATGGCCTCGATCACCGGCTCGGTCCGCGCCGGCATGCAGGTCGCCGAGTCGGCGGCCAAGGACGTCAAGCGCGTCCACCTGGAGCTGGGCGGCAAGGCCCCGGTCGTCGTCTTCGAGGACACCGACATCGAGGCCGCCGTCGGCGACATCTCGGTCGCGGGCTTCTTCAACGCCGGCCAGGACTGTACGGCCGCGACCCGTGTCCTCGTGCACGAGTCCATCCACGACGAGTTCGTCGCCGCCCTCGCCAAGGCCGCCGCCGAGACGAAGACCGGCCAGCCGGACGACGAGGACGTGCTCTACGGCCCGCTCAACAACGCCAACCAGCTGAAGCAGGTCACCGGCTTCATCGACCGCCTCCCGGCCCACGCCAAGGTCGAGGCCGGCGGCCACCGCGTCGGCGACAAGGGCTACTTCTACGCCCCGACCGTCGTCTCCGGCCTCAAGCAGGACGACGAGATCGTCCAGAACGAGGTCTTCGGCCCGGTCATCACCGTCCAGTCCTTCACGGACGAGGCCCAGGCCCTGGAGTTCGCGAACGGCGTCGAGTACGCCCTCGCCTCCTCCGTCTGGACCAAGGACCACGCGCGCGCGATGCGCATGTCCAAGGCCCTCGACTTCGGCTGTGTGTGGATCAACACCCACATCCCGCTCGTCGCCGAGATGCCCCACGGCGGCTACAAGAAGTCCGGCTACGGCAAGGACCTCTCCGCCTACGGCTTCGAGGACTACACGCGCATCAAGCACGTCATGACCTCCCTGGGCTGATCCCCACAGGACACCGCGCGGCCCCGGCACCCATGATCGACAGGGTGCCGGGGCCGCGCCGTCTTCCGTGCGGAGGCGGAACTCGGTCGCCGGGCCGTGAGTTCCACGGTCATGACGGACACCACACGCCTCAACCCTCTCGTCACCCATGGCCTGTTCCTCGCCTGGGCCGTGCACGACGCCGAGGAGCTCGCCCGGGGGCCGCGCTGGCTCCGGGAGAACCTGCCGGGTCTGCGCGAGCGCTTCCCCGGAGTTCCGGAGCGGGTGTGGAAGGCTCTCGCGTCCGTCGACGAGCGTGAATTCGCCGCGGCCGTCGGGGTGATGGCGGTGATCGTCGGCGCCGCCGCCGCGTCGGGTGCCCGCTCCGGCGGACGGTCGGTCTTCTACCAGGGCGCGGTGACCGGCTTCGGGCTGCACGGGCTCGTCCACCTCGCGCAGGCCGCGGTCGTACGGGACGCGACACCGGGTGCGCCGACCTCTCCGCTCGTCGTCATCCCCTTCGCCCTGTGGGCCCGGGGCCGGCTGCGGCGGGCCGGGGTGCTGCGTCCGGCCAGTCCCGGGGGAGTGGTGGCGGGGCTCGCGGTGGCGGCCGGGGCGACGGTGGTCTCGCACGCGGTGGGACGCAGGCTCGCCGCCCGGTTCTGAACGCGCTCAAAAATATCCACCCCGTCTTTCTGAACGCGTTCAAGAGGGGTGTACGTTGATGCCATGAGCGACACGAACGGGCCGAGAGCCCTTCTCAAGCGCATCCGCGTCTGGCTGATCCTCTTCGTCGTCTGTCTGGTCCTGAGCGGGGCCACCGCCTTCCCGCTCGTCACCGAACTCCGGCTCCTCGACGCCTCCTTGGAGGGCTGGGCGTCCCCCGTCGCGGACCTCCTGCCCGGACTCGCCGAGTGGATCGACCGGGTGGAGGAAGGCGTCCGGGCGGCCGACGAGCAGGCCCCGTACCTGCTCTACGGCACCGACTGGCTCGCCTTCGCCCACCTCGTCATCGCGATCGCCTTCATCGGCCCGTACCGCGATCCGGTCCGCAACATCTGGGTCGTCGAATTCGGCATGATCGCCTGCGTCGGCATAGTCCCACTGGCTCTGATCTGCGGACCCGTACGGGACATCCCCCTCTGGTGGTCGGTCATCGACATGTCCTTCGGCGTCATCGGCATCCTGCCGCTGCTTCACGTACGCCGGATGACCAAGCGCCTGGAGGCCGCTCACTCCGGCAGGCCGTAGGCCGCCACCATCAGGCCGAGCGCCGTCCTGTTCATGTCCTGACCCTTGGCGTCGGTCGAGTTGACGCTGTAGACGAGGGTCCGCTCGCCGTGGCGGGTCGACGCGATGGCCGCGTTGTAGCCCCAGCGGCCGCCGGTCTTCCCCCACACCTCACGCCCGCCGAGCCTCTTCATCGACAGACCGACCGAGTACGCGGCAGGGTCGCCGGACGTGAAGTCCTCGACCTTCGGGAGCGTGAACATCTCCTCCAGGAGCGGACCGCGCACCACGCCCCCCTCGAACAGCGCCCGCGTGAAGCGCTCCAGGTCGGCGGTGGTCGAGATCAGGTCCCCGGCCGCCCAGCCGTCCGTCGTCCCCCACACCGACACGTCCCGCAGCCCGGTCGAGCCGTCGTCGATCCGCATCGTCTGGTAACCGTGGTTGTACGGGCCGCGGATCTCCGGGTCCCCGCCCGGGAAGTACGTGTCCCGCAGCCCGAGCGGCCGCAGGATCCGCCGCTCCACCTGGTGCTCGTACGAGTCGCCCGTGACCCGCTCCACGATGAGCCCGGCGATCGTGTACCCGATGTTCAGGTAGTGCTGCTTCGTGCCCGGCCGGAACTCGCGCGGCTGCGACGTCGCCGAGCGGACCAGCTCCTCCGGGGTGTGGACGGCGAAGCGGTTCGCGTACCACTCCTCGACGGTCTCCCCGGGCAGGTCGGCGGCCGGGATGCCGTGCGTGTGGTTGAGCAACTGGCGCACGGTGACCGTGGCGTAGCGGCCGGGGATCAGATCCGGGAGGTACGAGCGGGCCGTCCGGTCCAGATCGATCCGGCCCTCGGCGGCCAGCTGGAGGACGGTCGCCGCCGTGAACACCTTCGTCACCGAGCCGGCCCGGAAGCGGGCCGCCGGGTCCGCCGGGGTGTTCGTCTCCAGGTCGTGGACGCCGGCGCTGCCCCGCCAGGAGCCCTCGGTGCCGCCGACCCGTACCAGCGCGGCCGTCGCGTCGGCCCGGGGGAGTCCCGCGATCACCGCGCTCAGGTCGGGGCTCGACGCCCGGGACGCGGCCGCCGCCGAGGTCGTGGCCGCGAAGGCCGGGGTGAGCGCCGGGCCGGCGGCGACGCCCAGGACCAGGGCGGCGGCCAGCAGGGTGCGGGTGGACTTCCTCATGGTCAACTCCGGTGGTGTGAGCCGTTGTTCTCGATGGCTCCATCCTGCTGACCTGCGGCGATCCACGGATCGCCCGCACCGGCGGTCTTCGGCGGGTCAGTTCCTCCCCGGCGCGGGGGAGGAACCGGGCCCGGCGCCTCCCCCGGGCGGGGGAGAACCCGCCGCGACCAGACCCGTCTCGTACGCGCAGATCACCGCCTGGATCCGGTCCCGCAGCCCCAGCTTGGCGAGGACGTTTCCCACGTGCGTCTTCACCGTGTGGTCGCTGACCACCAGCTCCGCCGCGATCTCCGCGTTCGACAGGCCCCGGGCGAGCAGCAGCAGCGTCTCGCGCTCCCGGCCCGTGAGGACGTCGAGCCGCGGATCCGCCCTGCGCGGACCGCCCGCCGTGTACTGCTCCACCAGCCGGCGCGCCACGGACGGCGCGAGCAGCGAGTCGCCCGCCGCCACCACCCGTACCGCGTGCACCAGGTCGTCCCGCCGCACGTCCTTGAGGAGGAAGCCGCTCGCGCCCGCGTGCAGCGCCTCGTACACGTACGCGTCGGTGTCGAAGGTCGTCAGCATCACCGTCCGGCAGCCGGACTCCGCGCTGATCGCCCGGCAGGCCTCGATGCCGTCCGTCCGGGGCATCCGGATGTCGAGCAGCGCCACGTCCGGCGCGAGCCGGCGCACCGCCTCGACGGCCTCCGCCCCGTCCCCGGTCTCCGCCACCACCTCGATGTCCGGCTGCGCGTCCAGGATCATCGCGAAGCCGCTGCGGACCAGTTCCTGGTCGTCCGCGACCACCACCCGGATCGTCATCGTCCCTCCTCCCGCACGGGCAGCAGGACCCGCACCTCGAACCCCCGGCCGCCCGGGCCGGTGCCCGTCTCCGCCGTCCCGCCGTGCGCGGCGGCCCGCTCCCTGATGCCCACCAGACCGTGCCCGCCCGGACCGCCCTGGGGGCCGCGCCCGTCGTCGGTCACCGTGACCCGCAGGACGCCGTCGGCGTGGGCGAGCCGGACGTCGACCGTGCGCGCCCGGGCGTGCTTCACCACGTTCGTCAGCGCCTCCTGCACGATCCGGTAGACGCTCGCACCGGTCGCGGCCGGCAGTGCCCGCACCCCGCCCTCCGTCGCGTACCCGACGGCCAGACCGCCGGCCCGCACCCGGTCCAGGAGCACGGGGAGGTCCGCGAGGTCCGGCTGCGGCTCGCGCGGGGCCGCCGTCTCACCGCCCTCGCGCAGCAGTCCCAGCATCTGGCGCAGCTGGACCATCGCCTCCCGACCCGTCTCCGAGATCGCCTCGAACGCCGCCTCCGCGCGCTCCGGAGCGGCCCGCACGGCGACCGGCCCCGCCTCCGCCTGCACGACCATCAGGCTCACCGCGTGCGACAGGATGTCGTGCATCTCCCGGGCGATCCGGGCCCGTTCACGCGCCGCCGCCCGCTCGGCCTCCACCCGCTGCGCCCGCTGCCGGGCGTCGGTGAGCCGCCCGAAGACATAGGCCGCGCCGAACACGAAGAGGGAGAAGGTCAGTTCGCGCACCGACTGGGTGTTGAGCCACACCGAGGCGGGCACCGCGACCACCAGGAGCCCCGCCGTGACCATGCGCTGCCACGGCGGCGCGAGCACCGCGATCGTGTAGACGCTCACCAGACCCGTGTACGGCAGCGGCTGCCCCGGCCCCTCGACGGCCAGCTTGTACAGCGCGCTCGTCGCCAGGATCGCGAGCAGCACCGCCATCGGCGCACGCCGCCGCCACACCAGCGGCACCACGGTGAGCGTCGTGAGGCCGTACGCCGGCCAGGTCGCCGGTTCGAGCTCGGGCCCGCGCGGCACCACGAACGGCATCGTCATCGCCGCCTGCACGATCAGTGCCAGACCGATGTCCACCGCCCACGGATGGGCGGCCCCCCAGGTGCGCAGCTCGCGCATCCCCCGTATGCCCATTACGGCTTGCGGCCCACCGCGCCGAACTGAGCCACCACGGCGCCCTCGTCGGAGCGCCAGCGGGAGCAGGAGACGATGCCCGGCTCCAGGAGGTCGAGGCCGTCGAAGAAGGAGGTGAACTCCTCCCGGGTCCTGGCGGTGATCGGCGGGGTCGCGTTCTCGTTCCAGAAGTCCATCGCGGCCTTGTTGCCCTCGCCGCCGAGCTCGGGCTCGAGCGTCGGGTGGGTCAGCACGAGATGGCTGCCGGGGGGCACGGCGGCCATCAGGGTCCGCACGATCGACCGGGCCTTGTCGGTGTCCAGGACGAAGTTGAGGATGCCGAGCATCAGGACCGCGACCGGGCGGGACAGGTCGAGCGTGCCGATGGCCGCCGCGACGATCCGCTCGGGGTCGTGGGCGTCGGCGTCGACGTACTCCGTGACGCCCTCCGGGGCGCTCGTCAGGAGCGCGCGGGCGTGCGTGAGGACGATCGGGTCGTTGTCGACGTAGACGATCCGGGCGTCGGGGGCGACCCGCTGCGCCACCTCGTGGGTGTTCTCGGCGGTGGGCAGGCCCGTACCGATGTCCAGGAACTGGCGGACGCCCGCCTCGGCGGCCAGGTACGTCACGGCCCGGCCGAGGAACGCCCGGTCCGCGCGCGCCACTTCGCCGATGCTCGGATAGAAGGCGGTGACCTGGTCGCCGACCGCGCGGTCCACGGGGTAGTTGTCCTTGCCGCCCAGCCAGTAGTTCCACACCCGGGCGTTGTGGGCGATGTCGGTCCTGATCCGGTCGTTCATTCGCGAGCCTTTCGCAGCACGGCGGCGAGTGCGTCGACCCGGTTCGTGGTGACCGCGTCGATCCCGTTCTTGATCAGCTTACGCATGGTGTGCTTCGTGTCCGCCGTCCAGGCGGAGACGAGCAGCCCGTCCCGGTGGATCCGCTCGGTCAGCTCCCGACTCACCAGGCCGAAGCGGTAGTTGAGCCACTTCGGCCGCACGGCGTCGAGCAGCACGGGCCGGGCCGGGGCGAGCGAGGTCCACGTCAGGGCGATCTCGGCGGCCGGGTCGGCGGCCCGCACCTGGAGCATGGCCACCGCGCCCGCGCAGTAGGCGACGCGCTCCTGGGCGCCGCACTCGCGGACCGTACGGACGATCGTGCGGACCGAGTCCTCGTTCCCGCCCGGCAGGTCCAGCATCAGCCGGTGGTCCCCGGCGGCGATCAGCGCCTCGCGCAGGGTCGGCACCCCGTCGAAGGTGAGCTCGCGCAGCAGCTGGTGCGAGAGGCCGGAGAGCGGCCGGTCGTGGCCCCACAGCCGCTTCAGGGTGTCGTCGTGGAGGAGGACGGGCACCCCGTCCGCCGTCAGCCGGACGTCGACCTCGACCGCGTCCGCCCCCCGCTCGATCGCCGAGGCGATCGAGGGGAGCGTGTTCTCACGGACGCGGTACGGGTCGCCGCGATGGGCTACGACAGTCACAGGGCGCATGGCCCCATTCTCGTCGCCGTCAGCGCGCCAGCCAGTCGTTCGTGTACGTGTCGATCTCGGCGGCGATCCTGGCCTTGCCGGCCGCGTCGAGGAAGGAGGCCTCCACGGCGTTCTTGGCGAGGGCGGCGACACCGCGCTCGTCGAGGCCGAGGAGACGGGCGGCGACCGCGTACTCGGTGTTGAGGTCCGTGCCGAACATCGGCGGGTCGTCGCTGTTGATCGTGACGAGGACGCCGGCGTCGACGAACTGCCGGATCGGGTGCTCCTCCAGGGTGGCGACGGCCCGGGTCGCGATGTTCGAGGTCGGGCAGACCTCCAGGGCGATCCGGTGCTCGGCGAGGTACGCGAGGAGCTCGGGGTCCTGGGCGGAGCTGGTGCCGTGGCCGATGCGCTCGGCGCCGAGCTCGCGGATCGCGTCCCACACGGTCTCGGGTCCGGTCGTCTCGCCCGCGTGCGGGACGGAGTGCAGGCCGGCCGCGCGGGCGCGGTCGAAGTACGGCTTGAACTGCGGGCGCGGCACACCGATCTCCGGGCCGCCGAGGCCGAAGGAGACCAGCCCCTCGGGGCGCAGACCGTCGGTGGTGGCGAGCCGCGCGGTCTCCTCGGCGGAGACCAGACCGGCCTCGCCGGGGATGTCGAAGCACCAGCGCAGGACCGTGCCGAACTCGGCCTCGGCGGCCTTGCGGGCGTCCTCGATCGCCGCCATGAAGGCGCGCTCGTCGATGCCGCGGCGGGTGGAGGAGTACGGGGTGATGGTCAGCTCGGCGTAGCGGATGTTCTGCCGGGCCATGTCCCGGGCGATCTCGAAGGTCAGCAGCCGGACGTCCTCGGGCGTGCGGACCAGGTCGACGACCGACAGATAGACGTCGATGAAGTGCGCGAAGTCCGTGAACGTGAAGTAGTCGGTGAGCGCCTCCGGGTCCGTGGGGACCTTGGAGTCGGGGTGCCGGGCCGCGAGCTCGGCCACGATCCGGGGCGAGGCGGAGCCGACGTGGTGGACGTGCAGTTCTGCCTTGGGGAGCCCCGCGATGAAGGGGTGGAGGTCGGTCATCCGATCATCGTAGGCCGGGCGGTTCCCTCGCAGGGGTGAGGCCGTAACATGGCGTGACCACGATGGGGGAGGCCCATGTCTGACAACCGAGACCAGTCGCGGGGCGGCTACGACCCGACGGACCCGTGGGCTCCGCCGAACCGCGACGGGGTGGAACTGAGCAAGCCGGCGACGCCGTCGCCCCCGCCGGTGCACGACCAGCCGACCATGACGTCCTTCCCGGCCGCGCCGGGCGGTCCCGGCGCTCCTGCCGGCGACGTCCCGCCGCCGCCGGTCGCCCCCGGCGGTCCCGCGGCCACGCCCGGCTACGGCTACCCGGCGGCCACGCCGCCGGCCGGAGGGTACGGCTACCCCTCGGCGACGCCGGCGGCTCCGGTCACGTCGGGGTACGGATACCCGGGGTACGGCACCTCCGGCTACGGCCAGACCGGCTGGCAGCAGGCCCCGTCCAACGGCATGGGGACGACCTCGATGGTGCTCGGCATCATCGCGGTGGCCGGGTTCTGTCTGTACGGCCTGGGAGTGATCCTCGGCGTCCTGGCGCTGATCTTCGGCATCATCGGCCTGAAGAAGGTCGGCCGGGGCGAGGCGACGAACCGGGGCATGGCGATCGCGGGCATCGTGCTCGGCTCCGTCGGCACGCTCGTGAGCGCCGTCTTCCTGGGCTTCGTCATCTGGGCGATCGCCCAGGACCCCTCGGCCTTCGAGGAGGACTCGAGCGACGACCCGTTCGCGTCGGTCCTGCAGATCGAGCAGGACGGCCGCTGACGCACGCACGCCCACGAAGGGCCCCGCACCTCCCGGAGGTGCGGGGCCCTTCGCGCGTCATGCGGAGTTCCCGGGCCTCCCGGAGGTGCGGGGCCCTTCGCGCGTCACCCGGCGCGCAGTCGCTCCCGGGCCTCCATCAGCGCGAAGCCCAGCAGGTTGAGGCCGCGCCAGCGCGCCGGGTCGTGGGCGCGGGGGTCGTCGGCGGCGAGCCCGATGCCCCAGACGCGGTCCAGCGGGCTCGCCTCCACCAGGACGCGCTCGCCCGTGCCCACCAGGAAGGCGCGCAGCGCCTCGTCCGAGGAGAACTTGTGGACGCTCCCCTCGACGACGATCCCGAACCGCTCGCGCTCCCAGACCGCCTCGTCGAAGCCGCGCACGAGCCGGCCCGCGTTCTTGGCCTCCGCGGGCGTACGGGCGGTCAGCGCCGCCCGCTCGGCGTCCGCGTCCCGGAAGAGGCGGGCCTTGGCGGCCATCATCCAGTGCTCGGCGGTCGCGTAGGAGACCCCGTCGACCGTGAACGGCGCGGGCCACCACTGGCTCAGACAGCTCGCCGAGAGGCGCCCGTCGGGGTGCGGGCGGTGCCCCCAGAAGTGCAGCCACTTCACCCGGTCACCCCTCGTGACCTGCTGTGTCAGCTCTTCGATCTTGCTCATACATGCGAGTCTGACATCCGCCACGGACACTCCGTACGGAGATTTTCCGACCCCCTCGACACATGGTCGACCGAATCCGTCGCGTAACCAAAAGGCAACAACGGAATCCCTTGTTGGGTGGTCATCCCTCTGTCAGGATCGGCACTCAATTCGAGCTGGGACAACGGAGAGCGTCATGACCAACCGCTTCCAGGTGACGGACCGCTTCGCGGACGGCGCGCAGTACATCGGCGGAAGGCTCCGTGCCGGAACCTCAGGTCAGGAACACAGCGTGATCGACCCGGCGACGGGCGAGAGCGTCTACACCTATGCCCTCGCCTCCACGGCGGACGTGGACGAGGCCGTGGCCGCGGCCAAGGCCGCCTTCCCCGGCTGGGCGGGAGCCACCCCGGGCGAGCGCTCCGACGCGCTGCACCGCCTCGCGGGGGTCCTCGCCGACCGGGCGGAGGACATCGCCGAGGTGGAGTCCCTCCAGTGCGGCAAGCCGCTCAAGCTCACCACCGAGTTCGACGTGCCCGGCACGATCGACAACACGGCCTTCTTCGCGGGGGCGGCCCGCCACCTCCAGGGCCAGTCGGCCGCCGAGTACACCGGCGACCACACCTCGTACATCCGGCGCGAACCGATCGGCGTCGTGGGCTCCATCGCCCCCTGGAACTACCCGCTCCAGATGGCCGCCTGGAAGATCCTCCCGGCGATCGCCGCCGGCAACACGATCGTCCTGAAGCCGGCCGAGCTCACCCCGCTGACCTCGCTGATGTTCGCGCAGGCGGCGAAGGAGGCCGGCATCCCCGACGGTGTCATCAACATCGTCAGCGGCTCCGGGCGGGTCGTCGGCGAGCACCTCGTCGGCCACCCCGACGTCGTCATGACCTCCTTCACCGGTTCCACCCCGGTCGGCAAGCGGGTCGCCGAGGTCGCCACCGCCACCGTGAAGCGGCTCCACCTCGAACTCGGCGGCAAGGCGCCGTTCCTCGTCTTCGACGACGCCGACCTGGAGGCCGCCGCCCAGGGCGCGGTGGCCGCCTCCCTCATCAACAGCGGCCAGGACTGCACCGCGGCCACGCGCGCGTACGTCCAGCGTCCGCTGTTCGACGCCTTCGTGGCCCGGGTCGCCGAGCTCATGGAGACCGTCCGCGTCGGCGACCCCTTCGCGGCCGACACCGACCTCGGACCGCTCGTCAGCCACCGTCACCGCGACAGCGTCGCCGGCTTCGTCGAGCGCGCCCGCGGCTACGCCACCGTCGTCACCGGAGGCGAAGCCCCTGGTGGAGAGCTCAAGAACGGCGCATACTACCGTCCCACCCTGATCATCGGCGCCGCGCAGGACAGCGAGGTCGTGCAGTCGGAGATCTTCGGCCCGGTCCTGGTGGCCCTGCCCTTCGACGGCGACGACGAGGGCATCCGGCTCGCCAACGACACCCCGTACGGCCTCGCCGCCTCCGCCTGGAGCCGGGACGTCTACCGGGCCAACCGCGCCACGCGGGAGATCAAGGCGGGATGTGTGTGGGTCAACGACCACATCCCGATCATCAGCGAGATGCCCCACGGCGGCACCAAGGCCTCCGGTTACGGAAAGGACATGTCGGCGTACTCCTTCGAGGAGTACACGCAGGTCAAGCATGTGATGTTCGACAACACGGCGGTGGCGGCCAAGGACTGGCACCGCACGATCTTCGGGGACCGATAGCAATTCGCCGCCCGACCAGCGGCTCACTCATCCCGAAAGGGCACAGCGCATGGAGCAGTACGAGCCCGACAGCCTGTCCGCCGCGCAGCTGGCGGCGATACGGCGGAGCATGACGAGCGGCCGGGGCGCCCTCAGCCGCCGTTCGATGCTGCGCGCGGGCGGCGTCGGCGCACTCACCGTCGGCGGTCTCGCCGGCCTGAGCGCGTGTGGCATCCCGCCGGCCAAGCGGGAGGGCAACGGCCCCGCGTCCATCGACGTCTCGGCCAAGGAGAAGAGCCTCGCGTTCTCCAACTGGACCGAGTACATGGACGTCAGCGAGGACGAGAAGTCCCGCCCGACCCTGGAGGCGTTCGCCAAACGCACCGGGATCAAGGTCAAGTACACCGAGGACATCAACGACAACGTCGAGTTCTTCGGCAAGATCAAGCCGCAGCTCGCGGCCGGCCAGGACACCGGCCGCGACCTGATCTGCGTCACCGACTGGCTCGCCGCCCGCATCATCCGGCTCGGCTGGGCCCAGAAGCTGGACCCGGCGAACCTGCCGAACGCGTACGCGAACCTGTCCTCGCAGTTCCGCCGCCCCGACTGGGACCCGGGCCGTTCCTACTCGTACCCGTGGACGGGCATCTCGACCGTCATCGCGTACAACTCCAAGGCGACCGGCGGCAAGAAGGTCGACTCCGTCACCCAGCTCCTGGACGACCCCGCGCTCAAGGGCCGGGTCGGCTTCCTCACCGAGATGCGCGACTCCGTCGGCATGACCCTGCTCGACATGGGCAAGGACCCGGGGAACTTCACGGACGCCGACTACGACGCGGCGATCGGCCGCCTCCAGAAGGGCGTCGACAAGAAGCAGATCCGCCGCTTCACCGGCAACGACTACACCTCCGACCTGGACAAGGGCGACATCGCGGCCTGTCTCGCCTGGGCCGGCGACATCATCCAGCTGCAGGCGGACAACCCGGACATCAAGTTCTCCATCCCGTCCGCCGGTTACCTCACCTCCAGCGACAACCTGCTCGTCCCGGCGCAGGCCCGGCACAAGACGAACGCCGAGAAGCTCATCGACTACTACTACGAGCTTCCCGTCGCCGCCCAGCTCGCCGCCTACATCAACTACGTGTGCCCCGTCGACGGGGTGAAGGACGAGCTCGCCAAGATCGACCCCGAGCTCGCGAACAACCTGCTGATCCTCCCGGACAAGGCCATGGCCAAGAAGTCGCACGCCTTCCGCTCGCTCAGCAGCGCGGAGGAGACGGCGTACGAGGAGAAGTTCGCCAAGCTCATCGGCGCCTGAGTCCGTCCTCGTCCACCTCTCTCACTCCCTGGGACAGCAACCCATGACTGACAAGACTGTTCACACCGGAAAGAACACTGGCGGCGGCGACGTCCGTCTCACCGGGATCAGCAAGACGTACGGCTCCTTCACCGCCGTCCACCCGCTCGACCTGACCGTCCCGCAGGGCTCCTTCTTCGCCCTGCTCGGCGCCTCCGGCTGCGGCAAGACCACCACGCTGCGCATGATCGCCGGCCTGGAGGACCCCAGCACCGGCACCGTCTTCCTCGGCGACAAGGACGTCACCGACCTCCCGCCGTACAAGCGGCCGGTCAACACCGTCTTCCAGTCCTACGCGCTCTTCCCGCACATGGACATCTCCGAGAACATCGCCTTCGGCCTGCGCCGCCGCGGCATCAAGTCGGTGAAGAAGCAGGTCGACGAGATGATCGACCTCGTCCAGCTCGGCGAGCACGCGCACAAGAAGCCGCACCAGCTCTCCGGCGGCCAGCAGCAGCGCGTCGCCGTCGCCCGCGCGCTCATCAACCACCCGCAGGTGCTGCTCCTCGACGAGCCGCTCGGCGCCCTCGACCTCAAGCTGCGCCGCCAGATGCAGCTGGAGCTCAAGCGGATCCAGACCGAGGTCGGCATCACCTTCGTGCACGTCACCCACGACCAGGAGGAGGCCATGACGATGGCCGACCAGGTCGCGGTGATGAACGGCGGCCGGGTCGAGCAGCTCGGCGCCCCCGCCGACCTGTACGAGAACCCGCAGAGCACCTTCGTCGCCAACTTCCTCGGCACGTCGAACCTCATCGAGGCCGAGGTCGTCGAGACCGGCGGCGACGTTCTGGCCACGGCCGGCGGCAGCAAGCTCCGTGTGCCCGGCGACCGCTGTACGGACGCCGTCCGCGTGGGCGGCAAGGTCCTCGTGGGCGTCCGCCCCGAGAAGATCTCGCTCGCGCACGCCGACGACGCGGGCTCGATCGCCGACGGCCGCAACCGGGTCACCGGCCGGATCGTCGACTCCTCCTTCATCGGCGTCTCCACCCAGTACGTGGTGAACTCGCCGGCGGGCGCGGAGCTCCAGGTGTACGAGCAGAACATCGAGCGCGACACCCGCCTCGTCCCGGGCGCGCAGGTCGTCCTGCACTGGAACCCGGCCCACACCTTCGGCCTCGACGCGGCCCAGGACATCGACGCGGGCGTGGAGACGGTGGAGGACGCCTCGTGACCGCGACCCTGACGAAGGAGGCTCCGGGACCGGTCGAAGAACCGGTTCTGCGCAAGCCCTCCACGCGCAAGCGGCTCGTCCCGTACTGGCTGCTGCTGCCCGGCATCGTCTGGCTGCTCGTCTTCTTCGCGCTGCCGATGATCTACCAGGCCTCCACCTCGGTGCAGACCGGCTCCCTGGAGAAGGGCTTCGAGGTCACCTGGCACTTCCAGACCTACTGGGACGCCTTCCAGGAGTACTGGCCGCAGTTCGTCCGCTCCCTGCTGTACGCCGGGACCGCGACCCTGCTCTGCCTGCTGCTCGGCTACCCGCTCGCGTACCTGATCGCCTTCAAGGCCGGCCGCTGGCGGAACCTGCTGCTCGTCCTCGTCATCGCGCCGTTCTTCACCAGCTTCCTCATCCGCACGCTCGCGTGGAAGACGATCCTGGCCGACGACAGCGTCGTGGTCGACGCGCTCAACGCCCTGCACTTCCTGGACGTGACCAGCTGGCTCGGCTGGACCGAGGGCAACCGCGTCCTCGCCACCCCGATGGCGGTGGTCACCGGTCTCACGTACAACTTCCTGCCCTTCATGATCCTGCCCCTCTACACCTCCCTGGAGCGGATCGACGGCCGGCTGCACGAGGCCGCGCAGGACCTGTACGCCTCCCCGGCGACCACCTTCCGCAAGGTGACCTTCCCGCTGTCGATGCCCGGCGTCGTCTCCGGCACCCTGCTCACCTTCATCCCGGCGAGCGGTGACTACGTCAACGCCGAACTGCTCGGCTCGACCGACACCAAGATGGTCGGCAACGTCATCCAGTCGCAGTTCCTGCGCGTGCTCGACTACCCGACGGCGGCCGCGCTCTCCTTCATCCTCATGGCGATCGTGCTCGGCATGGTCACCGTGTACATCCGCCGTGCCGGAACGGAGGACCTGGTCTGATGCGCTGGATCCGCAAGAACCTGGTCGTCATCGCGGGCCTGCTGACGCTCGCGTACATGATCCTGCCGAACCTCGTGGTGATGGCGTTCTCCTTCAACAAGCCGAAGGGACGCTTCAACTACTCCTGGCAGGAGTTCTCGCTCGACGCCTGGAAGGACCCCTGCGGCGTCGCCGACATGTGCGAGTCGCTCTCGCTCTCGCTCCAGCTCGCCGCCTGGGCGACGCTCGGCGCCGTCGTCCTCGGCACGATGATCGCCTTCGCGCTGGTCCGCTACCGCTTCCGGGCGCGCGGCGCGATCAACTCGCTGATCTTCCTGCCGATGGCGATGCCCGAGGTCGTCATGGCCGCCTCGCTGCTCACGCTCTTCCTCAACATGGGCATCGAGCTGGGCTTCTGGACGGTCCTGATCGCCCACATCATGTTCTGTCTGTCGTTCGTCGTGACGGCGGTCAAGGCCCGGGTCATGTCCATGGACCCGCGCCTGGAGGAGGCCGCGCGCGACCTCTACGCCGGGCCCGCGCAGACCTTCCTGCGGGTGACCCTGCCGATCGCCGCGCCCGGCATCGCCGCCGGTGCGCTGCTCGCCTTCGCCCTCTCGTTCGACGACTTCATCATCACCAACTTCAACGCGGGCTCCACCGTCACCTTCCCCATGTTCGTCTGGGGCTCGGCGCAGCGCGGAACCCCCGTTCAGATCAACGTCATCGGCACCGCCATGTTCATCCTCGCGGTACTGATGGTCGCGGCCGGGCAGATCATCACGAACCGGCGCAAGAAAACAGCAACGGCCTGAGCGGAAGACGTCTCAGGCACCGAAGGAGTTGGAAACCATGGCCCCAGTCGCCATGCGTCTCGCTGCACAATCTCTCTCCGACGCCCAGCCCGTCCCCTTCTGGCTGGAAGACCCCGGCAAGCCCGGAGCCCTGCCCGCCCTCACCGGCACCGAGAAGTGCGATCTCCTCGTGGTCGGCGGCGGATACAGCGGACTGTGGACCGCGCTCCTCGCCAAGGAGCGCGACCCCTCCAGGGATGTCGTACTGATCGAAGGCCGCGAGGTGGGCTGGGCCGCCTCGGGCCGCAACGGAGGCTTCTGCGCGGCCTCCCTCACGCACGGCTTCGGCAACGGGCTCGCCCGCTGGCCGGGCGAGCTGCCGAAGCTGGAGCGGATGGGCGAGCGGAACCTCGACGCCATCGAGGAGACCGTCGCCCGCCACGGGATCGACTGCGAGTTCGAGCGCACCGGCGAGATCGACGTCGCCACCGAGCCGTACCAGGTGGAGGAGCTCCACGAGTGGTACGAGGAGGCCGGCCGGCTCGGTCTCGCCGAGGGCCTGGAGTTCCTGGACCGGGACGCCGTACGGGCCGAGGTCGACTCGCCGACCTTCCTCGGCGGCATGTGGGACAAGCGTGGCGTCGCCATGCTGCACCCCGCCAAGCTGGCCTGGGGCCTGAAGCGGGCCTGCCTCGACCTGGGCGTCCGGATCTACGAGAACACGCCCGGTCTGCGGCTGGTCTCCGTCGGCGCCGGCATGGGCGTGCACACCCCGTACGGCAAGGTGCTCGCCCGCCGGGTCGCGCTCGGCACCAACGTCTTCCCGTCGCTGGTCAAGCGCGTCCGCGCCTACACGGTCCCGGTCTACGACTACGCCCTGATGACCGAGCCGCTCAGCCCCGAGCAGCTCGCCTCGGTCGGCTGGAAGAACCGGCAGGGCCTCGGCGACTCCGCCAACCAGTTCCACTACTTCAGGATCACCGCCGACCACCGCATCCTCTGGGGCGGTTACGACGCGGTGTACCCCTACGGCGGCAAGGTCAGCGCCGAGATGGACCACCGCCCGGAGACGTACCTGAAGCTCGCCGAGCACTTCTTCCACTGCTTCCCGCAGCTGGAGGGGCTCCGCTTCAGCAACGCCTGGGGCGGCGCGATCGACACCTGCTCGCGCTTCTCGGCCTTCTTCGGCACGGCCCACCAGGGGAAGGTGGCGTACGCGGCCGGGTTCACCGGCCTCGGCGTCGGCGCCACCCGCTTCGGCGGCGACGTGATGCTCGACCTGCTCGCGGGCGAGCGCACCGAGCGCACCGATCTGCGGATGGTCCGCTCCAAGCCGCTGCCGTTCCCGCCGGAGCCGGTCGCCTGGGCCGGCATCGGCCTCACCAAGTGGTCGCTCGCCCGCGCCGACGAGAACGGCGGCCGGCGCAACCTGTGGCTGAAGGCCATGGACCGGCTCGGCCTCGGCTTCGACAGCTGAGCCCGAGTGTGATCCAGATCACCATCAGCGGGTAGTCGAACCCGCGTAAGAGAAGCCCCCGTACCCGCTCTCTCCCGGTGGACATCGAGTCCACACGGAGAGGAGAACGTCGCGATGACTGGTACGGGGGCTTCTGGTGTCAGGGCCGCGGTGGAGTGGCTGGCCTCGGTCGCGCCGGATCCCGAGGCCTGCCGGTGGGAATGGGAGCGCAACCCGCACGGGGTCGCCCTGCTGCCCGCCGGCCGGCGCTGGGACGTGCTGATCCTGCCGGGGGAGCTCGGCTATCCCACGCTCGACGTGCTGGCCCGGCTCGTGGACCGGCCCGGTCCGGTCCTGGCGGACTTCGGCGACGCCCGGATGGGCTTCTTCGTCCCGCCGGGAACGGCCGCCCGCTGGCTCGGTACGGGGGTGCGCGGCGCCGGCAAGGGCACCTGGATCGTCGTCCCGTACCCCGGGCGGGTGACCGGTGCGGCGCGCTGGCTGGTGGCGCCGGACGGCCTGGGCACCCTGACCGACGCCTCGCTCCTGGAGCTGGCGATGCACGAGGCGGCGGGTCAACTGGCCCGGGGGGAGAGGGGATCCGACTAGCACCCCGGTCCGCACAGAGGTCTTGACCACTTGATTGGTCTGGACCATGCTGTGGCGCGCTCCACGTCGATTCCCCCACCCCCGGAGGCAGTTGTGGACCGCACCAGACCCCTCACCCTGCTCTTGGCGGGCTCCCTCGCCGCCGGCGGACTCCTCGCCCTCACCCCAGCCGCCCAGGCCGCCGACACCGAACTCGCCCGCAACGGCGGCTTCGAGGCCGGCCTCGACGGCTGGAGCTGCACGGCGGGCAGCGGCGCCGTCGTCCCGTCACCCGTGCACGGCGGGGCGAAGGCGCTCCAGGCCACCCCCGCCGGCAGCGACAACGCCAAGTGCTCCCAGACCGTCACCGTGAAGCCCAACTCCACCTACACGCTGAGCGGCTGGGTGCGCGGCAGCTACGTCTACCTCGGCGCCTCCGGCACCGGCACCACCGACGTCTCCACCTGGACGGCCTCCGCCCCCGACTGGCAGAAGCTCACCACCTCGTTCACCACGGGCGCGTCCACCACCTCGGTCACGATCTACACCCACGGCTGGTACGGCACCCCCGCCTACCAGGCCGACGACCTCTCCCTGTACGGCCCCGGCGGCGACCCCGTCCAGCTCCCGGCCGCCCCCACCGGCCTCACGGCGGGCTCTCCGACCTCCACCTCCGTGCCGCTGAGCTGGACCGCGGTCTCCGGTGCCACCTCGTACAACGTCTACCAGGGCGCCACCAGGATCCAGACGGTCACCGGCACCACCGCCACCGCGACCGGACTCACGGCCTCCACCCCGTACACCTTCCAGGTCACCGCCGTGAACAGCGTCGGCGAGTCCCCGAAGTCGGCCCCCGTCACCGCGACCACGACCTCCGGTGGCGGCGGCGATCCCGGCGGCTCCCTTCCCGCCCACGCCCTCGTCGGCTACCTCCACGCGAGCTTCGCCAACGGCTCCGGCTACACCCGCGTGGCCGACGTCCCCGACTCCTGGGACGTCATCAACCTCGCCTTCGGCGAACCGACCTCCGTCACCTCGGGAGACATCCGCTTCACCCTCTGCCCGGCGACCGAGTGCCCGAACGTCGAATCCCTCGCCGACTTCAAGGCGGCCATCAAGGCCAAGCAGGCCGCCGGCAAGAAGGTCCTCATCTCCATCGGCGGCCAGAACGGCCAGGTGCAGCTCTCCACCACCGCCGCCCGCGACACCTTCGTCTCCTCCGTCTCGAAGATCATCGACGAGTACGGCCTCGACGGCCTCGACATCGACTTCGAGGGCCACTCCCTCTCGCTCCAGACCGGCGACACCGACTTCCGGAACCCGACCAGCCCGGTCGTCGTCAACCTGATCCAGGCGGTGAAGACCCTCAAGGCCAAGTACGGCGCGAAGTTCGTCCTGACGATGGCCCCGGAGACCTTCTTCGTCCAGCTCGGCTACCAGTACTACGGCTCCGGCCCCTGGGGCGGGCAGGACCCGCGCGCCGGCGCCTACCTGCCGGTCATCCACGCCCTGCGCGACGACCTGACCCTGCTCCACGTCCAGGACTACAACTCGGGCTCCATCATGGGCCTCGACAACCAGTACCACTCGATGGGCGGCGCCGACTTCCACATCGCGATGACCGACATGCTCCTCACCGGCTTCCCCGTCGCCGGCAACACGGACCGCTTCTTCCCGGCCCTCCGCCCCGACCAGGTCGCCATCGGCCTCCCCGCCTCCACCCAGGCGGGCAACGGCCACACCAGCCCGGCCGAGGTGAACAAGGCCCTGGACTGCCTCACGAAGAAGACGAACTGCGGCACCTACCAGACCCACGGCACCTGGCCCGCCCTGCGCGGCCTGATGACCTGGTCGGTCAACTGGGACCGGTACAACCAGTGGGAGTTCTCCAAGAACTTCGACGCCTACAACTGGAGTTAGCCGAGCGGCAGGGCGAACGGCCGGGCCGGGGCGCGCGAAGGCCCCGGCCCGGCCGGCTCGTCGAGGACCGCCCGACGGTTCATGCCGACCGGGACGACCCGTCCTTCGGCCGTGACGGCGTACCGCCGTGCGGCGTCCCCCATCTCCCCTCCCTCTGCCGTGCGTTCGGCGCCGCCCGGCCGTATCGCGCGGCGAGCACCGGCCAGCGCAGAAGGGGGAGGCAGAGGGCGAGGGAGGCCAGCACGTCCAGCGGCCAGTGGAAGCCGCGCAGGATCAGACCGGTCCCCGTGATCGCCGTCAGGACGGCCGCGACCGGGATCAGGCGGTTCGAGACGAGGAAGGCCGCGCCGAAGTAGGCGACCATGGCCGTGGCGGTGTGACCCGAGGGGTAGTAGCCGTGCGCCCACGGCTCCAGCGGACCGGGGCGGGCCGTCCACTCCTTCAGCGGAATCACCAGAAGCGGTACGGCGGCCATGGCCAGGCCCGCGTACACGGCGGCCGCGCGCCGCCCGCGCCACACCGCGTACGCCATCGCGCAGGCGAGGACCGGGAGAGCGGCCGTCATGTTGCCGAGGTCGGAGGCGAGTTCGCTCAGGGGCCGGGGAACCGAGTCCACCAGGGCCGCGGACACCCGCTCGTCGAACCTGGTCAGGGGGCCGTGGACGAGCACCTGCCAGGTCACGACGGCGAGGGCGACGAGCGCCGAGAAGAGAGCCGGCCGCCCTGGAACAGGGGGGGTGGTTCCAGGGCGGCCGAGGGGATCGGGCTGCCGCGCGCCCCGGGGGGTGTGGGGCGGGCGGCCATCCGATCGGTGAGGAGTTCCGGGGCACGAGGCCCCGGTGGTGTGCGCGATGGCACGGTGTGGGCGGGGCTGGGGAGGCTCCGCCCGGGGTGTTTCTCTCATCTGCAGAAACCGTACGTCACGAAGTGGGGGGCCGACAGCGGGAAACGCGTCCCGCCATCGGCCCCCCACAGAGTCTTCACACCGTGTGCCGGTTCGGCCTCAGGAGGCCGTTCCGAAAGCCGCTCAGAGGGCGGCCAGCGCCGCCTCGATGACGTCCAGGCCCTCGTTGAGGAGGTCCTCGCCGATGACCAGCGGCGGCAGGAAGCGGAGCACGTTGCCGTAGGTGCCGCAGGTCAGGACGAGCACGCCCTCGTTGTGGCAGTACTTGGCGAGCGCCGCGGCGGCCTCCGCGTGCGGCTCCTTGGTGACCGGGTCCTTCACCAGCTCGATGGCGATCATGGCGCCGCGGCCGCGGATGTCACCGATGACCGGGAACTTCTCCTGCATGGCGGTGAGGCGGCCCTTCATGACCTCCTCGATGCGCTTGGCCTTGCCGTTGAGGTCGAGCTCCTTCATCGTCTCGATGGAGCCGAGCGCACCGGCGCAGGCCACCGGGTTGCCGCCGTAGGTGCCGCCCAGACCGCCGCCGTGGACGGAGTCCATGATCTCGGCGCGGCCGGTGACGGCGGCGAGCGGCAGACCGCCCGCGATGCCCTTGGCGGTGGTGATGAGGTCCGGGACGATGCCCTCGTCCTCGCAGGCGAACCACTGGCCGGTACGGCAGAAGCCGGCCTGGATCTCGTCCGCGACGAAGACGATGCCGTTGTCGTTGGCGAACTTCACGATCGCCGGCAGGAAGCCCTTGGCCGGCTCGATGAAGCCGCCCTCGCCGAGGACCGGCTCGATGACGATCGCGGCGACGTTCTCGGCGCCGATCTGCTTGGTGATGTTGTCGATCGCCTGGGCGGCGGCCTCGGGGCCGCAGTTCTCGGCACCGGTGGGCCAGCGGTAGCCGTAGGCGACCGGCACGCGGTAGACCTCGGGGGCGAACGGACCGAAGCCCTGCTTGTACGGCATGTTCTTCGCCGTCATGCCCATGGTGAGGTTCGTACGGCCGTGGTAGCCGTGGTCGAAGACGACGACGGCCTGGCGCTTGGTGTACGAGCGGGCGATCTTCACCGCGTTCTCGACGGCCTCGGCGCCCGAGTTGAACAGCGCGGACTTCTTGGCGTGGTCGCCCGGGGTCAGCTCGGCCAGCGCCTCGCAGACCTCCACGTAACCCTCGTACGGCGTCACCATGAAACAGGTGTGGGTGAAGTCCTGGAGCTGCGCGGTGGCGCGGCGCACGACGGCCTCGGCGGACGCGCCGACCGAGGTCACGGCGATGCCGGAGCCGAAGTCGATCAGGCGGTTGCCGTCGACGTCCTCGATGATGCCGCCGCCGGCCCGCGCGGTGAAGACGGGCAGCGTGGAGCCGACGCCACCGGCGACCGTGTCGAGACGGCGGGCCTGAAGCTCCTGCGACTTCGGACCGGGGATGGCGGTGACGACGCGCCGCTCCTGCGGGACAGCGTTCATGCGGGGCTCCTGGGGGTGTTCTGGACGCACTTGCGGGTTTCCTCCGCAGGCTAGGCGCGGGGGAGGGGCTGAGGCATGCGCCGATCGGGAGTGGTGGCGGGTGTGTCGTTGTCCGCGATGGACATGGCGGCTCCGCTTCCGCGGCCCGGACACGTCCGGACACCTCGGGGCGGGCCTCGGCCGTACGGGTGGTCGAATCCCCTCCCGGGGGCGCCGGGCCCACTAGATTGACGGTGGCACAGACGCGGCGACCTGGCTGGTCAGGGGGCAGGGGTTCATGGAGACCGACGGCACGTACGAGTCACGCGACACCAGAGGAGGCGCGCTCCCGCGCCCAACGGCGCCGCCGACCGCCGACCGGGCCCCGATGACCCCGCCGCGGACGCGCCCGGGGGCGTCCGCGCCTGGGCCGGTCCCGGCCGGCGAGGACCTGCCGGCGAGCGCGCCGCCACGCCCGGCCGCGCCTGCTGACGGCCGGGGCCTTGGGGCCCCGCCGCCGACGCGCCCCGGGGCGCACTCCGGCCCGGGCGCGCCGGTGCCCGGACCGCCGCGCGTGCCGCCGCGACCGGCGATGGCGCCCGGGGCTTCTGGGGTGCCGGAGGGCTCTGGGGCTGCCGGGGGTACTCCCGGCACTCCCGGCACTCCCGGTTCTCCCGGCACTCCCGGTTCTCCCGGCACTCCCGGTTCTCCCGGTTCTCCCGGTTCTCCCGGAACCGCCGGTTCTCCCGGCACCCCCGGTTCTCCCGGCACTCCCGGCACTCCCGGTTCTCCCGGCACCCCCGGTTCTCCCGGTGCCCCCCTGCCGTCGGGTGCCCCCGGCGTACCCCCCGCCCCGCCCGTCGTCGCCTGGCTCGATGCCCCGCGGCCCGAGGCCGCGCCCGGGATCTGGCGGTTCCGGCACGTGCCACCGCCGCCGCCCAAGGACGCGCGGAAGCTCGCGCCCGTCACCGTGGCCGGGCTGCTGATCCCGCTCGTCGTGGGGCTGCTGCTGTGGTCGGCCTGGCGGCGGGGAGCCGTCCCGTACGAGTGGATCCCGCTCGCCACCTTCACCCCCTCCGAGTGGTGGTACGCCGGGGGCACCTCCCCCCGCGACTGGCACGGCGCCGAGGCCCACGTCGTCTACGACGGGGTCTTCTTCGCCGTCCTCCTCTACGCGATGGCCCGCCTCGGCGCCTGGGCCGAACTCGCCCGGCACCTCCTCGCCGACCGCCGCCCGCCCGTGCGCGCCGCGCTCACGGCGGGCGCCGCGCTGATCGCCCTGACCTTCGTCTGGCCGGACGCCTTCCCCGGCGTCGGCTGGGACGCGCTGCCGGTCGTCGCGCCGCTGCTCTCCCTCGTGGTGCTCCTCGGCGGCGGGTACGGCGTCCTCGCCTCGCCCGTCCTCGTCTACACCCTGTACGGCCTGATCACGGCCGCCGTGCTCTGGCCCTTCGCCCGCCTCGGCGACTGGCCCGGCCTGGTCCGCGGATGGCTCAGGGCCCGCGCCGCCACGGCGGACGGCACCCCGCCGTCCGCCGACCCCGCCGCGCCCGTACCGCTCTCCCAGTGGCCCGAGCTGCGGGCCGCCGGGCAGCAGCAGGCGGCGGACGTGCTCGCCGCCGAACTGTTCGCCGGGCGCATGAACGACGTGGACTGCGCCCGGGTCCGCCGCGGCCTGGAGCCCGGCCACGCGCCGGCCGGCCTCGCCTCCTTCGTCGACACCGTGCTCCGGCAGGGCGCCGCGGCCGGCGTCCACCCCTCCGGCGACCGCGACCTGCCGGGCCGCACCGCCACCCACGACCTCCTCCTCGGGCAGGTCCGCATCGGCCGCTGCGTGGCCGAAGGGCGCAACCCGGCCGCCTACCGGGGCGTCGGCCTCGCCCTCGAACCGGCCGCCCTCGCCACCTCCCTCCTCGTCGTGGGCCCCTCGGGCGCCGGGAAGACCACGCGCCTGACCGGCCCGGTCGTCGAGTCCCTCACCCTGCAGGCCCTCACCGGAGCCTGCGCGGTCGTCGCCGTCGGTACGGCGGACGCCCCGCTCGGCCCGGACGCCGCCTACGACGTCGTGGTCCGGCCCGGCGACCCGTCCTCGCCGTACGACCTCGACCTGTACGCCGGCCACACCGACCCCGACGAGGCCGCCGCGCTGCTCGCGGAGGGCCTGGCCGGCGACGTCGAGGGCCTCGACGTCCGACGGGCCGCCACCGTCCTCGCCCAGCTCATCGGCCCCTACCGGGCGGCGTACGGCCGCTTCCCGTCCGTACCGGTGCTCAGGGAACTCCTCGAAGCGGGCCCGGAGACGCTGTCCGCGCTCCTCGGCCGGCTCCCGGCCGACGCCACGGCCATGCGCCGCGAGCTGGAGGCCCGGATCCGGCAGGCCGGCACCGCCGCCGATGCCGGGCCGCTCCTGGCGGACCGCCTGTCGCTCCTCGACCGGCCGGCCTTCGCCGAGTTCTTCGGCGCCGACGGCAGCGACGTACGGCCCTTCTCGCTGAAGTCCGTCGTCCACCACCCGCTCCGGGTCCGGATCAAGCTGCCCGAGCGCGGCCACGAGGAGGCCTCGCGGCTCCTCGCCCGGCTCGTCCTCGCCCAGTTCCTGGCGGCGGCCCGGACCGGCACCAAGCGCACGCACTTCGTCGCCCTCGTCCTCGACGACGCCCACGGGGCGCTCACCACCGGCACCGTCCGCTCCCTCCAGCGGCTGCGCCCGCACAACGCCGGCGTCGTCCTCGGACTCCGTACCCTCGGCGAGGTCCCCGAGGCCCTGCACGGCCCGCTGCTCGGCGCCGTCGGCTGCCGGGTGGCGCTCTCCGGCATCACCACCTGGGACGGCCGGGGCTTCGCCGAGACCTGGGGCAAGGAATGGGTGGAGACCACCGAGGTGGCCCAGCACACGGTCTTCGCCCACCAGCCGATGACCCGGTTCATCCACTTCCTGCGGAAGAAGGTCACCGGCGTGGCCGTCACCACCGACGCGGTCACGACCCGGAAGGTCGAGCGCGAGCGCTGGTCCGCCTCGGAGCTCGCCCACTCGGTGCCGCCCGGGCACGCGGTCGTGTCCCTGACGACGCCGCAGGGCGCGCACACCCCGCCGGTCCTGGTCGACCTGCGCGCCTGAGCAGGCAGGCGGCACGGCCGTCTCACCCCTCGCGCGGCTGAGCGGGGTCCCGGCGGCCCTGGCACAATCGGGGGCGCCGCTCGTCTGAGCGGTGCCTCCCCGCTTCCGTGCACGGCTCCCCCCGCGCACGGTCCTCGCTCAAAGGTCCGACGGTCCCCAATGCCGCCCACCCTCGCCTCACTCGTCCAGCACTCCTCCCTCAAGCTCATCGTCCGCGCCGGTGAGGACCGTCTGGACACCCCCGTCCGCTGGGCGCACGTCAGCGAGCTCGCCGACCCCGTCCCGTACATGGAGGGCGGCGAACTCCTCCTCACCACCGCGCTCACGCTCGACGCCGAGGACCTGGAGTCGATGCGCCGCTATGTGCGGCGGCTGCTCGGCGCCGGAGTCGTGGGCCTCGGGTTCGCCGTGGGCGTCAACTACGAGGAGATCCCGCCGGCCCTGCTCGACGCGGCGCGCGAGGAGCACCTGCCCCTCCTGGAGGTGCCGCGCCGGACGCCGTTCCTCGCCATCAGCAAGGCCGTGTCGGCGGCCATCTCCGCCGACCAGTACCGCGCCGTCACGGCCGGTTTCGAGGCGCAGCGCGAGCTGACCCGCGCCGCCCTCGCCGAGGGACCGGAGGCCGTCGTCGCCCGGCTCGCCGCGCACGTCGACGGCTGGGCCGCGCTGTACGACGCCTCCGGCACCGTCGTCGCCGTCTCGCCCGAGTGGGCGGCGCGCCGGGCCGCCCGCCTCACCCCCGACGTGGAGCGGCTGCGCGAGCGGCCCGCGCCCGCCAGCGCGGTCGTCGGCGGTACGGACGACCGCGTCGAGCTCCAGTCGCTCGGCACCGGACGCCGGGTGCGGGGCGCCCTCGCGGTCGGTACGGGCGCGCCCCTCGGCACGGCCGAGCGGTACGCGGTGCACTCGGCGATCGCCCTGCTCACCCTCACGACGGAACGTTCCCGCTCGCTCCAGGCCGCGGAGCAGCGGCTCGGTGCGGCGGTCCTGCGCCTGATGCTCGCGGGCCAGCCGGAGCCCGCCCGCGCGGTGGCCGGCGACCTGTACGGAGGGCTGCTCGACGCCCCGTACCGGCTGCTCGTCGCCGAGCCCGCCGGGGGAGAGCCGGCCGCCGAGCCGCCGCTGCCGGTGCTCGCCGAGGCCCTGGAGGCCGCCGCCGCCCGCGCGGGCGAGGCGGTGCTGACCGTGGCCGAGAGCGGACAGCGGCTCGTCGTCCTCGCCGGGGACGGGGGAGCGGTGGTCACCGCCTGCGAGGCGTACGCGGACCGCGAGGCCGACGAGGCCGGCGTCGTCGTCGGTCTCTCCGCCCCGGCGGGCCCGGCCGCGGCGGCGGCCGCGTACAAGCAGGCCGAGCAGGCCCTCTCGGTCGCCCGGCGGCGGGGCAGGGCGCTCGTCGAGCACGAGGACCTGGCGGCGGGCTCGGTCCTTCCGCTCCTCGCCGACGACGCCGTCCGGGCCTTCGCCGACGGGATGCTCCGCGCGCTGCGGGAGCACGACGCGACCGGCCGCGGCGACCTCGTGGCCTCGCTGCGCGCCTGGCTCTCCCGGCACGGCCAGTGGGACGCGGCGGCGGCGGACCTGGGCGTCCACCGGCACACGCTGCGGTACCGGATGCGCCGGGTGGAGGAGATCCTCGGCCGCTCCCTGGACGATCCGGACGTCCGGATGGAACTGTGGCTGGCGCTGAAGGCGACCGGCGAGGACGGCAGCGCGGCTTCCTAGTCCGAGCCGAGGGAGCTCGCGTCGTCGCCTCCGCCCCGCTTACCGTTCCGACGCTGTCCGTCGCGGACCAGCTCGCCGCCCAGCAGGGTCACGGTGGCCACGGCGCGCACCCAGCGGGGCCCGCCCCGCGACGCCCACACCACGCAGCCGCAGCCGGCGACGGCCAGGACCAGGACGCCGATCAGTACGTAAAGGATCATGCTTTCCCCCCGTGGGTTGTTCGGTCCCGGCCATCCTCCCACCCCTCCACAAGGTCCCCTCCGCCCCCGCGCCGTCCGAATCCCGCTACGCCTGCCCGAATACGGGCAATTTCCTTGGCGATCGGCCCCGGAACTCCATAGTCTCCCGTTCATGACAAGCCCCGCCGTCGACCCGGCCCCCGAGACGCACCCGGCCGCCCCCGCACTCCGTACCGCAGCCCCCGCCGCCGCCCCGGCCCGCCGGATCACCGGCGCCGTCTGGGCCGCGCTCGGCATCGTGTACGTCGTCTGGGGGTCCACGTACCTCGGGATCCGGATCGTCGTCGAGACCCTCCCGCCGTTCCTCTCCGGCGGCGCCCGCTTCGTCACCGCCGGCCTGGTCCTCGCCGGGATCGTCGCCTGGCGGCAGGGTCCCGCCGCGCTCAGGGTCACCCGCCGGGAACTCGGCTCCGCCGTCCTCGTCGGCCTGCTCCTCATCCTCGGCGGCAACGGCCTCGTCGTCCTCGCCGAGACCTCCATCCCCTCCGGTCTCGCCGCGCTCCTCGTCGCCGCCGTCCCCGTCTGGGTCGTCCTGCTCCGCGCGGCCCTCGGCGACCGCCCCGGCCTCGGCGCCTTCGGCGGCGTCCTGCTCGGCTTCGCGGGCCTCGGCGTCCTCACCGTCCCGGGCCTGAGCGGCGAGGTGAAGATCGGCGGCGTCCTGCTCGTCCTCGTCGCGGCCCTGTGCTGGTCGGCCGGCTCCGTCTCCTCCGCCCGGCTGCCGATGCCCGCCAACCCGTTCACCGCGAGCGTGTACGAGATGCTGGCCGGCGGTCTCGCCGCGCTCACCGTCGGCCTCGTACGCGGCGAACACCACGGCCTCGACCTGGGCGCCGTCTCCGGCCGTTCCTGGGCCGCCCTCGCGTACCTCGTCGTCTTCGGCTCGCTCGTCGCCTTCACGGCGTACGCCTGGCTCCTCCAGTCCGCCCCGGTCTCCCTCGCCGCCACCTACGCCTATGTGAACCCGGTCGTCGCCGTCCTCCTCGGCGCACTCATCCTGAACGAGGCCCTGACCTGGCCGATCCTCCTCGGCGGCGCGATCGTCGTCGGCGCCGTCTGCCTCATCGTCTCCACCGAGCGGCGCGGCTGACCCTCCGGCGTGGGGGAGCCTGCCACCTTCCGCTTCGGCCGAAGCGGACAGAGCCGGCACCCCCACTACTCCATACCGGACAAGCCCGCGCGCGCCGTCCCGGCCCTACGGTGTCACCAGAGCAACCGCTCGCACCCCGAAACGGAAAGGGCCGGGACGCAATGACGACCACCCACGCCTTCTGGCTCGCCGGCCGCGAGGCCACCGGCGACGCCACCTTCGACGTCACGAACTCGTACGACGGACGTCTGGTCGGCAAGGTCAGCGTGCCCACCGAGGCCCAGGTCGAGGAGGCCGTCGCCGCCGCGCACGCCGTCGTCGACGAGTTCGCCGCGACCCCGGCGCACGTCCGCGCCGCCGCCCTCGACCACGTGTCGAAGCGGCTCGCCGAGCGCACCGAGGAGATCGCCCAGCTGATCTCCGCCGAGAACGGCAAGCCCATCAAGTGGGCCCGCGGCGAGGTCGGCCGTGCCGTCTCCGTCTTCCGTTTCGCCGCCGAGGAGGCCCGCCGCTGGAACGCCGGCGAGGCCCAGCGCCTGGACACCGAGGCCGGCGGCGCGGGCCGCCTCGCCCTCACCCGCCGCATCCCCAAGGGCGTCGTCCTCGGCATCGCGCCGTTCAACTTCCCGCTGAACCTCAGCGCCCACAAGGTCGCCCCGGCCATCGCCGTCGGCGCCCCCATCATCCTCAAGCCGGCCCCGGCGACCCCGATCTCCTCCCTGATCCTGGGCGAGATCCTGGCCGAGACCGACCTGCCGGCCGGCTCCTGGTCGATCCTGACCGTGCCGAACGACCGCATGCCGGCCCTCGTCCAGGACGAGCGCCTCCCGGTCATCTCCTTCACCGGCTCCGACAAGGTCGGCTACGCCATCCAGCAGTCGGTGCCGCACAAGCACTGCACCCTGGAGCTCGGCGGCAACGCCGCGGCCGTCGTCCTGCCCGACTGGTCCTCCGAGGCCGACCTGGACTGGGCCGCGACCCGCATCGCGACCTTCTCCAACTACCAGGGCGGCCAGTCCTGCATCTCCGTCCAGCGCGTGATCGCCGACGCCTCGGTCTACGACCGCCTGGTGCCGAAGATCGTCGCCGCCGTCGAGGCGCAGGTCACCGGAAACCCGGCGGACGACGCCACCGACGTCGGCCCGCTCGTCGACGAGGCCGCCGCCCAGCGCGTCGAGTCCTGGGTCGACGAGGCCGTCGCGGCCGGCGCGAAGCTCCTCACCGGCGGCAAGCGCGAGGGCGCCACCTACGCCCCGACCGTCCTCACCGAGCTCCCGGCCGAGGTCACCCTGGCCCGCGCCGAGGTCTTCGGCCCGGTCCTGACCATCGCCAAGGTCGACGGCGAGGCCGAGGCCTTCGCCGCGGTCAACGACTCGGACTTCGGCCTCCAGGCCGGTGTCTTCACCCACGACCTGCAGACCGCCTTCCGCGCCCACCGCGCGCTGGAGGTCGGCGGCGTGATCGTCGGCGACGTCCCCTCGTACCGCGCCGACCAGATGCCGTACGGCGGCGCCAAGCGCTCCGGCGTCGGCCGCGAGGGCGTCAAGTTCGCGATGGACGACTACACGTACGAGCGCGTGCTCGTCCTGACGGGCCTCGCCCTCTAGGGCGCAGGCCTCACGAGACCAGGCGGTCCGAGCCCACTGTGCGGGGGCTCGGGCCGCCTTTCCTCATGAGGCGCGCTTCTCGAGACTCATGAGACCGGGGCGTCCACGAGGCGGACGACCTCGGCCGGCCCCGCGCGGAACGCCTTGTTCGCGGCGTCGGCGGCGACCATGTGCGGGGCGACGTCGTGCGCCGCGAGGGCCTCCGCCGAGGCCCAGCGCTCGATCAGGGCGAAGCGGTCGGGGTCGTCGGCCACCCGGTGCAGGTCGTACTGCAGGCAGCCCTCCTCGGCCCTGACCAGGGGTGCGAGCGCCTCGAAGGCGGCGAGCTGTTCCGCGCCACGGCCGGGCAGGGTGGCGACGAGGACGATGAGCTTGATCGGCTGAGACATGCCGCGGACCCTACGCGCGGCCCAGGCCGCACGGTCGGAGCGTCTCATCTGGAGGACAAACCCGGAGGGATCCCCTCCTCTTTCCGTACCCGCCGGAATCGGGTACGACGGACAGGAAGCCCAAGGAGGTGTCCATGTCCGCACCCACCCAGCGGCCGAAGGTCACCGAGCGCGAGGCCCGGCAGGTCGCCGAGGCCGCGCGCGAGCGGGACTGGCGGAAACCCAGCTTCGCCAAGGAGCTGTTCCTCGGCCGCTTCCGCCTCGACCTCGTGCACCCGCACCCGCTGCCCGCCGCCGAGGACGTACGCCGCGGCGAGGCCTTTCTCGCCGTCCTCCGCGAGTTCTGCGAGACCCGGATCGACGGCGCCCGCATCGAGCGCGAGGCCCGCATCCCCGACGAGACGATCGCCGGACTCAAGGAGCTCGGCGCCCTCGGGATGAAGATCGACCCGGCGTACGGCGGGCTCGGCCTCACCCAGCTGTACTACAACCGGGCCCTCGCCCTCGTCGGCTCCGCGAGCCCCGCCGTCGGCGCCCTCCTCTCCGCGCATCAGTCGATCGGCGTACCGCAGCCGCTGAAACTCTTCGGCACCCAGGAGCAGAAGGACGCCTTCCTGCCCCGGCTCGCCCGCACCGACCTCTCCGCCTTCCTCCTCACCGAGCCGGACGTCGGCTCGGACCCGGCGCGCCTGGCCACCACGGCCGTGCCGGACGGGGACGCGTACGTCCTCGACGGCGTGAAGCTGTGGACCACCAACGGCGTCGTCGCCGACCTCCTCGTCGTCATGGCCCGCGTCCCCGCCTCCGAGGGGCACCGCGGCGGCATCACCGCCTTCGTCGTGGAGGCCGACGCGCCCGGCATCACCGTCGAACACCGCAACGCCTTCATGGGCCTGCGCGGCCTGGAGAACGGCGTCACGCGCTTCCACGGCGTACGGGTCCCCGCCAGTCACCGCATCGGCCCCGAGGGCGCCGGCCTGAAGATCGCCCTCACCACCCTCAACACCGGTCGGCTCTCCCTGCCCGCCGCCTGCGCGGGCGCCGCCAAGTGGTGCCTGAAGATCGCCCGCGAGTGGTCGGGGGAGCGGGAGCAGTGGGGCAGGCCGATCGGCCGCCACGAAGCCGTCTCGACCAAGATCTCGTTCATCGCGGCCACCGCCTTCGCCCTGGAGGCCGTCGTCGACCTCGCCTCCCAGATGGCCGACGAGGACCGCAACGACATCCGCATCGAGGCCGCCCTCGCCAAGCTGTACGGCTCCGAGAAGGCCTGGCTGATCGCCGACGAACTCGTCCAGATCCGGGGCGGCCGCGGCTACGAGACCGCCGACTCGCTCGCCGCCCGCGGCGAGCGGGCCGTCCCCGCCGAACAGCTCCTGCGCGATCTCCGCATCAACCGGATCTTCGAGGGCTCCACCGAGATCATGCATCTGCTGATCGCCCGTGAGGCCGTCGACGCCCACCTCTCCGTCGCCGGGGACCTCATCGACCCCGAGAAGTCCCTCGCCGACAAGGCGAAGGCGGGCGCGCGGGCGGGCGGCTTCTACGCCCGCTGGCTGCCGCAACTGGTCACCGGCGCGGGACAGCTCCCGGGCTCGTACGGGGAGTTCGGCGCCCTCGCGGGCCACCTCCGCTACGTCGAGCGGACCTCGCGCAAGCTGGCCCGGTCCACCTTCTACGCGATGTCCCGGTGGCAGGGCCGGATGGAACTGAAGCAGGCGTTCCTGGGGCGGATCGTGGACATCGGCGCCGAGCTGTTCGCGATGAGCGCCGCCTGCGTCCGCGCCGAACTCCTGCGCACCACCTCGGACCACGGGCCCGAGGCCCAGCAGCTGGCGGACGTCTTCTGCCACCAGGCCCGTCTCCGGGTCGACGAACTCTTCACCCGCCTCTGGTCCAACACGGACGACCTGGACCGCCGGGTCTCCGACGGCGTCCTCGCGGACCGCTACACGTGGCTGGAGGCGGGCATCGTGGACCCGAGCGGGAAGGGCCCGTGGATCGCGGACGCGACCCCGGGCCCGACGACCGAGCAAAACGTCCACCGCCGAATCCCGTAGCACCCGTTGTGGGCCGCGCTTCCGCCCGTTGTGGGCAGGCGTCCCGCTGGGGCGGGACGGGTGGGCACACGGGACGGCGCCCATGCCGGCGCCAGAGGCTCCCGAGCCTGGACCCGCACCCCGTGCGCAGTGCACTGGTGGTGCGGGTCCAGG
>NZ_JBEOVH010000026.1:0-131963 GCF_040295385.1 Streptomyces sp. NPDC002825 | reverse complement strand
TATAAATACCCTCCTTTCCACACAATTTACCCCCACCCCCCCCAATCCCTATCACCTTCGCTACCCCGCCCCCCTTCTTTTAATTGGCCGGGGCCGGTGGACGTCGGATGACGTCCACGGGCCCGGCGGTACGTTTCTGCTGTGACCTCGTAAGGGGTCAGTTCTCCTCGTGGGCGACCGCGCGGCGCGCGTCAGCGTCCAGGACGCCCCAGCTGATCAGCTGCTCGGTGAGGACCGAGGGGGACTGGTCGTAGATGACGGCGAGCGTGCGCAGGTCGTCCTGACGGATCGACAGCACCTTGCCGTTGTAGTCGCCGCGCTGCGACTGGATCGTCGCCGCGTAGCGCTGGAGCGGGCCCGCCTTCTCCTGCGGGACGTGGGCCAGGCGCTCCAGATCGAGGACCAGCTTCGGCGGCGGCTCGGCGGCCCCGCCCGGGGTCGTGCCCGGCAGGAGCTCCTGCACCGGCACCCCGTAGAAGTCGGCCAGCTCGGCAAGACGCTGCACGGTCACCGCGCGGTCTCCGCGCTCGTACGAGCCGACCACGACCGCCTTCCAGCGGCCCTGGGACTTCTCCTCCACCCCGTGGAGGGACAGACCCTGCTGGGTGCGGATCGCACGGAGTTTGGCCCCGAGCTGCTTTGCGTATTCGCTGGACATAACGCTCCCGGACGCTGTGACGACATGCGGCTGCGCCGCGCGGCTGGTAACTCACTGTGAGGTTACGCAGCGTTACACCCACCCGTCAAGCCGAATGGTCCGTACCGCCCCCTCCCGGGGGACGGCGCCCGGAGGGGCGGCAGGGGTGCGCGGGAAAGGCCGCCCCACCCCTGGTAGAGTGAACGGCGCAAATCCGACGTCCTTTAAGAGCCGTCCCGTGAGGCGGAGAAGGAGGTCCGTTTTCCATGGACACTCAGCAGCACAGCGATGACGCCCGGCCCGTTCTCGAGGCCCCCGACATCGCCCGGGTCCTGACCCGCATCGCCCACGAGATCGTCGAGCGCGCCAAGGGCGCCGACGACGTGGTCCTCCTCGGCATCCCCACCCGCGGCGTCTTCCTCGCCCGCCGGCTCGCCGAGAAGCTCGAATCGATCACCGGCACCAAGATCCCGGTCGGTTCCCTCGACATCACCATGTACCGGGACGACCTGCGGCTGAAGCCGGCCCGCGCCATCGGCCGCACCGAGATCCCCGGTGACGGCCTCGACGGCCGCCTCGTCGTCCTCGTCGACGACGTCCTCTTCTCCGGACGCACCATCCGCGCCGCCCTCGACGCCCTCGGCGACATCGGCCGCCCGCGCGCCGTCCAGCTCGCGGTCCTCGTCGACCGCGGCCACCGCGAACTTCCGATCCGCGCCGACTACGTCGGAAAGAACCTCCCCACGTCGCTGCGGGAGACGGTCAAGGTGCAGCTCGCCGAGGAAGACGGTCGCGACACCGTCCTGCTCGGCTCCAAGCCCGCCTCCTAGCCGGACCGGCTTCCCCGCCGGGGCCGGGGCACACCCCTGCGCCCCCGCATGCCCGCACACCTCCCCACCACGGAGAGAAACCCCGATGATGCGTCACCTCATCTCGGCCGCCGACCTCACCCGCGACGACGCCGTCCAGATCCTCGACACCGCCGAGGAGATGGCCCGGGTGGCCGACCGGCCCATCAAGAAGCTGCCGACCCTGCGCGGCCGGACCATCTGCAACCTCTTCTTCGAGGACTCCACCCGGACCCGGATCTCCTTCGAGGCCGCCGAGAAGCGCCTCTCCGCCGACGTGATCAACTTCGCGGCCAAGGGCTCCAGCGTCTCCAAGGGCGAGTCCCTCAAGGACACCGCGCAGACCCTGGAGGCCATGGGCGTCGACGCCGTCGTCATCCGGCACAGCGCCTCCGGCGCCCCGTACCGGCTCGCCACCTCCGGCTGGATCGACGCCCCCGTCATCAACGCGGGCGACGGCACCCACCAGCACCCCACCCAGGCCCTCCTCGACGCCTTCACCATGCGCCGCCGCCTCGTCGGCCGCGACGCCGGCCTCGGCCAGGACCTCGCGGGCAAGCGCATCACCCTCGTGGGCGACGTCCTGCACAGCCGGGTCGCCCGCTCCAACGTCGACCTGCTCCACACCCTCGGCGCCGAGGTCACCCTGGTGGCCCCGCCGACCCTGGTCCCGGTCGGCGTCGAGACCTGGCCCTGCGAGGTCTCGTACGACCTCGACAGCGTGCTGCCGAAGTCCGACGCGGTCATGATGCTGCGTGTGCAGCGCGAGCGGATGAACGCCGCCTTCTTCCCGACCGAGCGCGAGTACTCGCGCCGCTACGGGCTCGACGGCGAGCGGATGGCGAAGATGCCCGAGCACGCCATCGTCATGCACCCCGGCCCGATGGTCCGCGGCATGGAGATCACCGCCGAGGTCGCCGACTCCGACCGCTGCACGGTCGTCGAGCAGGTCGCCAACGGCGTCTCCGTCCGGATGGCCGTCCTCTACCTGCTCCTGGGCGGCAACGAGTCCGCCGTCAGCCACACCCGCACCGAGGAGAACAAGTAACCATGAGCAAGACCCTTATCCGCGGTGCCAAGGTCCTCGGCGGCGAAGCCCAGGACGTCCTCATCGACGGCGAGACCATCGCCGAGGTCGGCACCGGCCTCTCCGCCGAGGGCGCGACCGTGATCGAGGCCGACGGCCAGATCCTGCTGCCCGGCCTCGTCGACCTCCACACCCACCTGCGCGAGCCCGGCCGCGAGGACTCCGAGACCGTCCTCACCGGCACCCGCGCCGCCGCCTCCGGCGGCTACACGGCCGTCTTCGCCATGGCCAACACCCACCCGGTCGCCGACACCGCCGGCGTCGTCGAGCAGGTCTACCGCCTCGGCAAGGAGTCCGGCTACTGCGACGTCCAGCCCATCGGTGCCGTCACCGTCGGCCTCGAGGGCAAGAAGCTCGCCGAGCTCGGCGCCATGCACGACTCCGCCGCCGGCGTCACCGTCTTCTCCGACGACGGCAAGTGCGTCGACGACGCCGTGATCATGCGCCGCGCGCTGGAGTACGTGAAGGCCTTCGGCGGAGTCGTCGCCCAGCACGCCCAGGAGCCCCGCCTCACCGAGGGCGCCCAGATGAACGAGGGCGTCGTCTCCGCCGAGCTCGGCCTCGGCGGCTGGCCCGCCGTCGCCGAGGAGTCGATCATCGCCCGCGACGTCCTCCTCGCCGAGCACGTCGGCTCCCGCGTCCACATCTGCCACCTCTCCACCGCCGGCTCCGTCGAGATCGTCCGCTGGGCCAAGTCCCGCGGCATCGACGTCACCGCCGAGGTCACCCCGCACCACCTCCTCCTCACGGACGAGCTGGTCCGCTCGTACAACCCCGTCTACAAGGTCAACCCGCCGCTGCGCACCGAGAAGGACGTCCTCGCCCTCCGCGAGGCGCTGGCCGACGGCACGATCGACATCGTCGCCACCGACCACGCCCCGCACCCGCACGAGGACAAGGACTGCGAGTGGGCCGCGGCCGCCATGGGCATGGTCGGCCTGGAGACCGCCCTCTCCGTCGTCCAGCAGACGATGGTCGAGACCGGCCTCCTCGACTGGGCCGGCGTCGCCGAGCGGATGTCCCACGCGCCCGCCCGCATCGGACAGGCCGAGGGCCACGGCCGCCCCGTCTCGGCTGGTGAGCCCGCGAACCTGACGCTGGTCGATCCGGCTTACCGTGGTGTCGTGGACCCCGCGGACTTCGCCTCCCGCAGCCGCAACACCCCCTACGAGGGCCGTGAGCTGCCGGGACGCGTCACCCACACCTTCCTGCGGGGCCGTGCAACGGTCGTGGACGGGAAGCTGGCGTGACACCACTCATCTCAATCGCCGCAGAGGCTGCCGAACAGAAATCGGCGGAGGTGACCGACTGGGCCGGACGGCTCGGCTGGGTCGCCGGACTGCTGCTCTTCGTCGCCTTCGTGTACTGGCTCATGCGCCAGGGCTGGAAGTGGCGCGGCAGCCTCCAGTCGGACCTCCCCGAGCTCCCCACCGCGCCGGAGAGCACCGGTGAGGCGAAACTGACTCTCAGCGGGCGCTACCACGGGTCCACGACCGCCGGGCAGTGGCTCGACCGGATCGTCGCCCACGGCCTCGGCACCCGCAGCCGCGTCGAGCTCACGCTCACCGACGCCGGGATCGAGGTCGCACGCCCCGGGGCGAACGACTTCTTCGTGTCGGCCGCCGCCCTGCGCGAGGCCCGGCTCGACAAGGGCATCGCCGGCAAGGTCCTCACCGAGGGCGGGCTCCTGATCGTCACCTGGGAGCACGGCGGCAAGCAGCTCGACTCCGGGTTCCGCTCCGACCGGGCCGCCGAGCACACGGCCTGGGTCGACACCATCAACTCCATGATCAACACGACGGAAGGCATCGCACGATGACGACCTCCACAAGGGGAGCCGCGAAGGTTCCCGCCGTACTCGTCCTGGAGGACGGCCGCATCTTCCGCGGCCGTGCCTACGGGGCCGTGGGGGAGACCTTCGGCGAGGCCGTGTTCTCCACCGGCATGACCGGCTACCAGGAGACCCTCACCGACCCGTCGTACCACCGGCAGGTCGTGGTCATGACGGCCCCGCACGTCGGCAACACCGGCGTCAACGACGAGGACCCCGAGTCCGGCCGCATCTGGGTCTCCGGCTACGTCGTCCGCGACCCCGCCCGCGTCTCCTCCAACTGGCGCTCGCAGCGCTCCCTCGACGAGGAGCTGCGCGCCCAGGGCGTCGTCGGCATCTCCGGCATCGACACCCGCGCCCTCACCCGCCACCTCCGCGAGAGCGGCGCCATGCGCGTCGGCATCTTCTCCGGCAACGCGCTCCCCGACGACGGCACCATGCTCGCCGAGGTCCGCCAGCAGCCCGAGATGAAGGGCGCGAACCTCTCCGCCGAGGTCGCCACCAAGGAGACCTACGTCGTCCCCGCGATCGGTACGAAGAAGTTCACCGTCGCCGCCGTCGACCTCGGCATCAAGGGCATGACCCCGCACCGGATGGCCGAGCGCGGCATCGAGGTCCACGTGCTGCCCGCCACCGCCACCGCCGAGGACGTCTACGCCGTCAACCCCGACGGTGTGTTCTTCTCCAACGGCCCCGGCGACCCGGCCACCGCCGACGGCCCCGTCGCCGTCATGCAGGCCGTCCTGGAGCGCAAGACGCCGCTCTTCGGCATCTGCTTCGGCAACCAGATCCTCGGCCGCGCCCTCGGCTTCGGCACCTACAAGCTGAAGTACGGCCACCGGGGCATCAACCAGCCCGTGCAGGACCGCACCACGGGCAAGGTCGAGGTCACCGCGCACAACCACGGCTTCGCCGTCGACGCGCCCCTCGACAAGGTCTCCGACACCCCCTACGGGCGTGCCGAGGTCTCCCATGTCTGCCTGAACGACCAGGTCGTCGAAGGCCTCCAGCTGCTCGACCAGCCGGCCTTCTCCGTCCAGTACCACCCCGAGGCGGCCGCGGGCCCGCACGACGCCGCGTACCTCTTCGACCGCTTCGTATCCCTGATGGAGGCCGAGCGTGCCTAAGCGCACCGATATCCAGTCCGTCCTGGTCATCGGCTCCGGCCCGATCGTCATCGGCCAGGCCGCCGAGTTCGACTACTCCGGCACCCAGGCCTGCCGCATCCTCAAGGCCGAGGGCCTGCGGGTGATCCTGGTCAACTCCAACCCGGCCACGATCATGACCGACCCGGAGATCGCCGACGCCACGTACGTCGAGCCGATCACCCCCGAGTTCGTCGAGAAGATCATCGCCAAGGAGCGCCCCGACGCGCTCCTGCCCACCCTCGGTGGCCAGACCGCGCTCAACACCGCGATCTCCATGCACGAGCAGGGCGTCCTCGAGAAGTACGGCGTCGAGCTCATCGGCGCCAACGTCGAGGCGATCCACAAGGGCGAGGACCGCGACCTCTTCAAGGGCGTCGTCGAGGCCGTCAAGGCCAAGATCGGATACGGCGAGTCCGCCCGCTCCGTCATCTGCCACTCCATGGACGACGTCCTCAAGGGCGTCGAGGAGCTCGGCGGCTACCCCGTCGTCGTCCGCCCCTCCTTCACCATGGGCGGCGCCGGCTCCGGCTTCGCCCACGACGAGGACGAGCTGCGCCGCATCGCCGGCCAGGGCCTCACGCTCTCCCCGACCACCGAGGTGCTCCTCGAGGAGTCCATCCTCGGCTGGAAGGAGTACGAGCTGGAGCTCATGCGCGACAAGCACGACAACGTCGTGGTCGTCTGCTCCATCGAGAACTTCGACCCGATGGGCGTCCACACCGGTGACTCGATCACCGTCGCCCCGGCGATGACGCTCACCGACCGCGAGTACCAGCGGCTGCGCGACATCGGCATCGCGATCATCCGCGAGGTCGGCGTCGACACCGGCGGCTGCAACATCCAGTTCGCCGTCAACCCGGACGACGGCCGGATCATCGTCATCGAGATGAACCCGCGCGTCTCCCGCTCCTCGGCGCTCGCCTCCAAGGCGACCGGCTTCCCGATCGCCAAGATCGCGGCCCGTCTCGCCGTCGGCTACACGCTCGACGAGATCCCGAACGACATCACGGAGAAGACCCCGGCGTCCTTCGAGCCCACGCTCGACTACGTCGTCGTCAAGGCCCCGCGCTTCGCCTTCGAGAAGTTCCCCTCCGCCGACTCCACGCTGACCACGACCATGAAGTCGGTCGGCGAGGCCATGGCGATCGGCCGCAACTTCACCGAGGCCCTCCAGAAGGCCCTGCGCTCCCTGGAGAAGAAGGGCTCGCAGTTCACCTTCGTCGGCGAGCCCGGCGACAAGGCGGAGCTGCTCCGCGAGTCGGTCCGCCCGACCGACGGCCGTATCAACACCGTCATGCAGGCCATCCGCGCCGGGGCCACCCCGCAGGAGGTCTTCGACGCCACGAAGATCGACCCGTGGTTCGTCGACCAGCTCTTCCTCATCAAGGAGATCGCCGACGAGCTGGCCGCCGCCGAGAAGCTCGACCCCGAGCTCCTCGCCGAGGCCAAGCGCCACGGCTTCTCCGACGCCCAGATCGCCGAGATCCGCGGCCTGCGCGAGGACGTCGTCCGCGAGGTCCGCCACGCCCTCGGCGTCCGCCCGGTCTACAAGACGGTCGACACCTGCGCCGCCGAGTTCGCCGCCAAGACCCCGTACTTCTACTCGTCCTACGACGAGGAGTCCGAGGTCGCGCCGCGCGAGAAGCCCGCCGTGATCATCCTGGGCTCCGGCCCGAACCGCATCGGCCAGGGCATCGAGTTCGACTACTCCTGCGTCCACGCCTCCTTCGCCCTGAGCGACGCCGGCTACGAGACCGTGATGGTCAACTGCAACCCGGAGACCGTCTCGACGGACTACGACACCTCCGACCGTCTGTACTTCGAGCCGCTGACGCTCGAGGACGTCCTGGAGATCGTCCACGCCGAGACCCTCGCCGGCCCGGTCGCCGGTGTCGTCGTCCAGCTCGGCGGCCAGACCCCGCTGGGTCTGTCGCAGGCGCTCAAGGACAACGGCGTGCCGGTCGTCGGCACCTCCCCGGAGGCCATCCACGCCGCCGAGGACCGCGGCGCCTTCGGCCGCGTCCTCGCCGAGGCCGGACTCCCTGCGCCGAAGCACGGCACCGCCACCACCTTCGCCGGCGCCAAGGCCATCGCCGACGAGATCGGCTACCCCGTCCTCGTACGCCCCTCGTACGTGCTCGGCGGCCGCGGCATGGAGATCGTGTACGACGAGGCCCGCCTGGAGTCGTACATCGCCGAGTCCACCGAGATCAGCCCCACCCGGCCGGTCCTGGTCGACCGCTTCCTCGACGACGCCATCGAGATCGACGTCGACGCCCTCTACGACGGCGAGGAGCTCTACCTCGGCGGCGTCATGGAGCACATCGAGGAGGCCGGCATCCACTCCGGCGACTCGGCCTGCGCCCTGCCCCCGATCACCCTCGGCGGCTTCGACATCAAGCGCCTGCGCGCCTCCACCGAGGCCATCGCCAAGGGCGTCGGCGTCCGCGGACTGATCAACATCCAGTTCGCCATGGCCGGCGACATCCTGTACGTCCTGGAGGCCAACCCGCGCGCCTCCCGGACCGTCCCCTTCACCTCGAAGGCGACCGCCGTACCGCTCGCGAAGGCCGCCGCCCGCATCTCGCTCGGCGCCACCATCGCCGAGCTGCGCGCCGAGGGCCTGCTGCCGAAGAACGGCGACGGCGGCACCCTGCCGCTCGACGCGCCGATCTCCGTCAAGGAGGCCGTGATGCCGTGGTCGCGCTTCCGCGACGTGCACGGCCGCGGCGTCGACACCGTCCTCGGCCCGGAGATGCGCTCCACCGGCGAGGTCATGGGCATCGACGCGGTCTTCGGCACGGCCTACGCCAAGTCGCAGGCCGGCGCCTACGGCCCGCTGCCCACCAAGGGCCGCGCGTTCATCTCGGTCGCCAACCGCGACAAGCGCTCGATGATCTTCCCGGCCCGCGAGCTCGTCGCCCACGGCTTCGAGCTGCTCGCCACCTCCGGCACCGCCGAGGTCCTCAAGCGCAACGGCATCAACGCCACGGTCGTCCGCAAGCTCAGCGAGGGCGAGGGCCCGAACGGCGAGAAGACGATCGTCCAGCTCATCCACGACGGCCAGGTCGACCTGATCGTCAACACCCCGTACGGCACCGGCGGCCGCCTCGACGGCTACGAGATCCGTACGGCCGCGGTGGCCCGCAGCGTCCCCTGCCTCACCACGGTCCAGGCGCTCGCCGCGGCCGTCCAGGGGATCGACGCGCTCAACCACGGCGACGTGGGCGTCCGCTCGCTCCAGGAGCACGCGGAGCACCTGACCGCGGCCCGCGACTAGCAGCCCGTACGGAGATGGGGGACACCGGCAACACCGCGGTGTCCCCCTCTTCATGACCTGGAGCCACCCATGTACAAGTTCTTCTTCGACCTCGTCTTCAAGCGCATGGACCCCGAGCAGGCCCACTACATGGCCTTCCGCTGGATCCGCCTCGCCGCCCGCACCCCGGTGCTCCGCACCTTCGTCGCCGCCGTCCTCGCGCCCCGCTTCAAGGAGCTGCGCACCGAGGCCCTCGGCCTGCGGATGCACGGCCCCTTCGGGCTCGCCGCCGGCTTCGACAAGAACGCCGTCGCCATCGACGGCATGTCGATGCTCGGCTTCGACCACGTCGAGATCGGCACCGTCACCGGCGAGGCCCAGCCCGGCAACCCCAAGAAGCGCCTCTTCCGGCTCGTCCCGGACCGCGCCCTGATCAACCGCATGGGCTTCAACAACGAGGGCTCCGCCGCCGTCGCCGAGCGCCTGGGCGCCCGCAAGGCGGTCTTCAAGACCGTCGTCGGCGTCAACATCGGCAAGACCAAGGTCGTCCCCGAGGCTGAGGCCGCCGCCGACTACGTGAAGTCCACCGAGCGCCTCGCCGCGCACGCCGACTACCTCGTCGTCAACGTCTCCTCCCCGAACACCCCCGGGCTGCGCAACCTCCAGGCCACCGAGTCCCTGCGCCCGCTGCTCACGGCCGTCCGCGAGGCCGCCGACCGCACGGTCACCGACCGCCGCGTCCCGCTCCTCGTCAAGATCGCCCCCGACCTGGCCGACGAGGACGTCGACGCGGTCGCCGACCTCGCCCTGGAGCTCGGCCTCGACGGCATCATCGCCACCAACACCACCATCGCGCGCGAGGGCCTCGGCCTGAAGTCCGACCCCGCGCTCATCAAGGAGACCGGCGGCCTGTCCGGCGCGCCCGTCAAGGAGCGCTCCCTCGCCGTCCTGCGCCGCCTCCACGCGCGCGTGGGCGACCGCCTCGTCCTGGTCGGCGTCGGCGGCATCGAGAACGCCGAGGACGCCTGGCAGCGCATCCTCGCCGGCGCCACCCTCATCCAGGGCTACAGCGCCTTCATCTACGAGGGTCCGTTCTACGCCCGCGCGATCCACAAGGGCCTCGCCGCGCGCCTCGCGGCCTCCCCGTACGCCACCCTCGCCGAGGCCGTCGGCGCCGACAACCGAAAGGCCGCCAAGTGACCGCCCTCCCGTCGCCCGACCACCGCCCCTCATCGACGCCCTCCGGGCGGCCCCTGACATTCGGCACCCGCCTGCGCACCGCGATGGACGAGCGCGGTCCGCTCTGCGTCGGCATCGACCCGCACGCCGCCCTGCTCGACTCCTGGGGCCTGACCGACGACATCGCCGGCCTGGAGCGCTTCACCTTCACCGTCGTCGAGGCCCTCGCCGAGACCGTGGCCGTCTTCAAGCCGCAGTCCGCCTTCTTCGAGCGCTTCGGCTCGCGCGGCATCGCCGTCCTGGAGCGCGCCACCGCCGATCTGCGGGCCGCGGGCGGCCTCGTCGTCATGGACGCCAAGCGCGGTGACATCGGCTCCACCATGGCCGCCTACGCGGAGACCTTCCTGCGCAAGGACTCCCCGCTCTTCTCCGACGCCCTCACGGTCTCCCCGTACCTGGGCTACGGCGCCCTGAAGCCGGCCGTCGACCTGGCCCGGGAGTCCGGCGCCGGTCTCTTCGTGCTCGCCCTCACCTCCAACCCGGAGGGCGCGGAGGTCCAGCGGGCGGTGCGCGAGGACGGCCGGACGATCGGCGCGACCATGCTCGCCCACCTCGCCGAGGAGAACGCGGGGGAGACCCCGATGGGCTCCTTCGGCGCGGTCGTCGGCGCCACCCTCGGCGACCTGTCCTCCTTCGACCTGGACATCAACGGGCCGCTCCTCGCCCCCGGCATCGGCGCCCAGGGCGCGACCCCCGCCGACCTCCCGGCGGTCTTCGGCGCCGCGGTCCGCAACGTCGTCCCGAACGTCAGCCGCGGGGTCCTCAGGAACGGACCGGACGTGGCCGCCCTGCGGGACTCGGCTCACCGCTACGCGGACGAGATCCGCGCGGCCGTCGCCGGCTGACGGGTCTCCCCGACAATCCGCAGGTCGGAGGGGCGGGGCCGCTCGACGGTGAGCTGTCTCACCACTTGACGAAATCTTGGCCCAAAACCCGGTCGTTATGCCGGAAAAGTCCTGGTCGGTCGATGCTGACCAGGACTTTTCCGCTGTTCTCGCTGACTGGAGCGGCCTCGGCCGCTAGTCTCCGGAGCAGAGCAGGCGTTCAACGGCCACGCCGTTGGCGTTGCTCCACTGGTGTGGGGCGTCCAGGTTCCTCACCGGTCCGTATCCGACAGATCGACATCCGAGGTGACGTAGGCGTGGCTCTTCCGCCCCTTACCCCTGAACAGCGCGCAGCCGCGCTCGAAAAGGCCGCCGCGGCTCGCCGGGAGCGGGCCGAGGTCAAGAATCGACTCAAGCACTCCGGCGCCTCCCTCCACGAGGTCATCAAGACGGGCCAGGAGAACGACGTCATCGGCAAGATGAAGGTCTCCGCGCTCCTTGAGTCCCTGCCCGGCGTCGGCAAGGTCCGCGCCAAGCAGATCATGGAGCGGCTCGGCATCTCCGAGAGCCGCCGCGTGCGCGGTCTCGGCTCGAACCAGATCGCCTCCCTGGAGCGCGAGTTCGGCAGCACCGGCGCCTGATCCGGAGGCCGGTCCGGCTTCCGATCCGGGACACGCGTCCCGGGCACGCCGGTAAAGCTGGAATAATCGCTGCATGGCAGCAGAGGTACGTCCGCGGCTGACCGTGCTCTCCGGCCCCTCAGGGGTCGGCAAGAGCACGGTCGTCGCTCATATGCGCAAGGTCCACTCCGAGGTCTGGCTCTCGGTGTCGGCGACGACACGGAAGCCCCGCCCCGGCGAGAAGCACGGCGTCCACTACTTCTTCGTCTCGGACGACGAGTTCGACAAGCTGATCGCCAACGGTGAGCTCCTGGAGTGGGCCGAGTTCGCGGGCAACCGCTACGGCACCCCGCGCGGCGCCGTTCTGGAGCGGCTCGACTCCGGCGAGCCCGTGCTCCTGGAGATCGACCTCCAGGGCGCCCGCCAGGTGAAGGACTCCATGCCGGAGTCCCAGCTGGTCTTCCTCGCCCCGCCGAGCTGGGAGGAGCTGGTCCGCCGGCTCACCGGCCGGGGCACCGAGTCGCCCGAGGTCATCGAGCGCCGGCTGGAGGCCGCGAAGGTCGAACTGGCCGCCGAGTCGGAGTTCGACACCACCCTCGTCAACACCTCCGTCGAGGACGTCGCACGCGAGCTGCTAACGTTGATGCACGTTGTCTGATCTTTTTTCCATCTTCGGAAGGTAGAGCGTGTCCTCTTCCATCACCGCGCCCGAGGGCATCATCAACCCGCCGATCGACGAGCTGCTCGAGGCAACCGACTCGAAGTACAGCCTCGTGATCTACGCGGCCAAGCGCGCGCGTCAGATCAACGCGTACTACTCCCAGCTCGGCGAGGGCCTGCTGGAGTACGTGGGTCCGCTCGTCGACACCCACGTCCACGAGAAGCCGCTCTCGATCGCCCTGCGCGAGATCAACGCGGGTCTGCTGACGTCCGAGGCCATCGAGGGCCCCGCGCAGTAAGCACCCAGCGCTTGTAATGCTTGTCACCTCAGGCCCGGCGGAACATCCGCCGGGCCTGTGGTGTCTCATGGATTCGTACGCAACCGAGCCTTCAGGGGAGCAGTGACAGTCGTGACCAAGCCGAAGGTGGTCCTGGGCGTCAGCGGCGGCATCGCCGCCTACAAGGCGTGCGAGCTGCTCCGCAGGCTCACCGAGTCGGGCCACGACGTGCGCGTCGTGCCCACCGACTCCGCCCTGCACTTCGTCGGCGCCGCCACCTGGTCCGCGCTCTCCGGCAACCCGGTCTCCACCGAGGTCTGGGAGACGGTCCACGAGGTCCCGCACGTGCGCATCGGCCAGGCCGCCGACCTCGTCGTCGTCGCCCCCGCCACCGCCGACATGCTCGCCAAGGCCGCCCACGGCCTCGCCGACGACCTGCTCACCAACACGCTGCTCACCGCGCGCTGTCCGGTCGTCTTCGCCCCCGCCATGCACACCGAGATGTGGGAGCACCCGGCGACCCAGGAGAACGTGGCCACGCTGCGCCGCCGCGGCGCCGTCGTCATCGAGCCCGCCGTCGGCCGCCTCACCGGCGTCGACACCGGCAAGGGCCGGCTCCCGGACCCCGGGGAGATCTTCGAGATCTGCAGGAGGATCCTCGCCCGCGGCGTGACCGCACCCGACCTCGTCGGCCGGCACGTGGTCGTCAGCGCCGGCGGCACCCGCGAGCCCCTCGACCCCGTCCGCTACCTCGGCAACCGCTCCTCCGGGAAGCAGGGCTACGCCCTCGCGAAGGCCGCGGCCGCCCGTGGCGCCCGGGTCACCCTCGTCGAGGCGAACACCGGCATCGCCGACCCGGCCGGCGTCGACGTCGTCCACGTCGGCACCGCCGTCCAGCTCCGCGAGGCCGTCCTCAAGGCCGCCGCCGACGCCGACGCGGTCGTCATGGCCGCGGCCGTCGCCGACTTCCGCCCGGCCGTCTACGCCCCCGGCAAGATCAAGAAGACGGACGACGGCGGCGCGCCCACCATCGAGCTCGTCCGCAACCCCGACATCCTCGCCGAGCTGGCCGCCGACCGCGCCCTGCCCGGCCAGGTGGTCGTCGGTTTCGCCGCCGAGACCGACGACGTCCTCGCCAACGGGCGTGCCAAGCTCCGCCGGAAGGGCTGCGACCTGCTCGTCGTCAACGAGGTGGGGGAGCGCAAGACCTTCGGCTCCGAGGAGAACGAGGCCGTCGTCCTCGCGTCGGACGGCGCCGAGACACCCGTACCGTACGGACCGAAGGAAGCGCTCGCGGAGACGGTCTGGGACCTGGTCCTGCCGCGGCTGCGCCCCACGACCTGACGGATCCGCCGTCGCTGTGGGCGGGTGGCGAGGTCGGCGTGAAGCGGCTTCCAGGCCGCGCGAAGTCGCTCCCCGGAGGTGCGAAACGCCGCCCCGGGAGTGATTTGCGCCCCACCCGTGTGGGCACGTCTGCCTTGCCGGAGAACGGTTCCGCCCGCTCACTGGTATTCGCCAGGCGAGACACCTGGTCCATTGCCCGACCACGACCGATAGACTGTTCGTGGAACGTCGCGGGGCGCAGCCCCCTGCCGGTCCGCGTCACGAGTAGCCAGCAGCCGCTGCAACCCCAGGGAGCGTTGTGTCCCGTCGTCTGTTCACCTCGGAGTCCGTCACCGAGGGCCACCCCGACAAGATCGCTGACCAGATCAGCGACACCATTCTCGACGCACTGCTGCGCGAGGACCCCACCTCGCGCGTCGCCGTCGAGACGCTGATCACCACCGGCCTGGTGCACGTCGCCGGTGAGGTGACCACCAAGGCGTGGGCGGACATCCCGACCCTCGTCCGGAACAAGATCCTCGAGATCGGTTACGACTCCTCGAAGAAGGGCTTCGACGGCGCCTCCTGCGGCGTGTCGGTGTCCATCGGATCCCAGTCCCCGGACATCGCCCAGGGTGTGGACACGGCGTACGAGAAGCGGGTCGAGGGCGACGAGGACGAGCTCGACAAGCAGGGCGCCGGCGACCAGGGCCTGATGTTCGGCTACGCGTCGGACGAGACCCCGAACCTGATGCCGCTCCCGATCGAGCTGGCCCACCGCCTTTCCCGCCGTCTCACCGAGGTCCGCAAGAACGGGACCATCCCGTACCTGCGTCCCGACGGCAAGACCCAGGTCACCATCGAGTACGACGGCGACAAGGCCGTCCGTCTCGACACGGTCGTCGTCTCCTCGCAGCACGCCTCGGACATCGACCTCGAGTCGCTGCTCGCGCCCGACATTCGCGAGTTCGTCGTCGAGCACGTGCTGAAGCAGCTCGTCGAGGACGGCATCAAGCTCGACACCGACGGCTACCGCCTGCTCGTGAACCCGACCGGCCGCTTCGAGATCGGCGGCCCGATGGGCGACGCCGGCCTCACCGGCCGCAAGATCATCATCGACACCTACGGCGGCATGGCCCGTCACGGTGGCGGCGCCTTCTCCGGCAAGGACCCGTCCAAGGTCGACCGCTCGGCCGCCTACGCCATGCGCTGGGTCGCCAAGAACGTCGTCGCCGCGGGCCTCGCCTCGCGCTGCGAGGTCCAGGTCGCCTACGCGATCGGCAAGGCCGAGCCCGTCGGTCTCTTCGTCGAGACCTTCGGCACCCACACGATCGAGACCGAGAAGATCGAGAACGCCATCGGCGAGGTCTTCGACCTCCGCCCGGCCGCGATCATCCGCGACCTCGACCTGCTCCGCCCGATCTACTCCCAGACCGCCGCCTACGGCCACTTCGGCCGTGAGCTGCCGGACTTCACCTGGGAGCGCACGGACCGCGTGGACGCCCTGAAGAAGGCCGCCGGCCTGTAATCCAGGCCTCTGGCGAAGAAGCCCGGTACCCCGAGGGGGTGCCGGGCTTCGGTCATGTCCGGCTGTCGGTGGCGTCTGGTAGGTATGGGGCTGTGAGCAGCGAGAACGAGAAGTCCGACGAGCCCGAGCAGCTCGCGCTCATCCGGGAGACCGTCCGGAAGGCGAAGGTGCCGCGGGCCAAGCCGCGGACCTGGCGGGGGGCCGCGCTGGCCAAGGAGCTGCCGGTCGCGCGGGTCGTCGTGAACAAGGGGGCGCTCCACCTCGACCAGTTCTTCGACTACGCGGTCCCCGAGGAGCTCGACGAGGTCGCCCGGCCCGGCGTGCGGGTGCGGGTGCGGTTCGGCGCGGGCGCCCACCAGGTGCGGGGCGGGCGGCGCGAGGGCGGCCGGCTCATCGACGGGTTCCTGGTGGAGCGGCGCGCCGAGTCGGACTACTCGGGGCCGCTCGCCGCGCTCGCCGACGTCGTCTCGCCCGAGCCGGTCCTCGGGCCCGAGCTGCTCGGACTCGCCCGGGCCGTCGCCGACCGGTACGCGGGAAGCCTTGCCGACGTCCTCCAGCTGGCCGTCCCGCCGCGCAACGCGACCGCCGAGCGCAAACCCTCGCCCGAGCCGCTGCCGCCGCCCCGGCCGCCGGAGCCGGGGAGCTGGACGCGGTACGAGCGCGGGCCCGCGTTCCTGGACTCCCTCGCGCGCGGCGGGGCGCCCCGGGCCGTGTGGAGCGCGCTGCCGGGGCCGTACTGGGCGCAGGAGATCGCCCGGGCCGTCGCCGCGACCCTCGCCTCCGGCCGTGGCGCGCTCGTCGTCGTCCCCGACGGGCGGGCCGCCGCCCGGGTCGACGCGGCCCTGACCGAGATCCTCGGGGAGGGCCGGCACGCGCTGCTCACCGCCGAGGCCGGCCCCGAGAAGCGGTACGCGCAGTGGCTCGCCGTGCGGCGCGGCGCCGTGCGGGCCGTCGTCGGCACCCGCGCCGCGATGTTCGCCCCCGTACGCGACCTCGGCCTCGCGGTCATCTGGGACGACGGCGACGGCAGCCACAGCGAGCCGCACGCCCCCCAGCCCCACGCGCGCGAGGTGCTGCTCTTGCGTGCCGCCCACGACCGCTGCGCCTTCCTCCTCGGCTCCACCAGCTGCACCGTCGAGGCCGCCCAGCTCGTCGAGTCCGGCTGGGCCCAGGCGCTGGACGCCGGCCGCGAGCAGGTCCGCAGGGCCGCGCCCCTGATCCGTACCGTCGGCGACGGCGAACTCGCCCGCGACGAGGCCGCCCGCGCCGCCCGGCTGCCCTCCCTCGCCTGGCAGACCGTCCGGGAGGGCCTGAAGACCGGGCCGGTGCTCGTGCAGGTCCCGCGCCGTGGATACGTACCGCGGCTGGCCTGCGAGCGCTGCCGCACGCCCGCCCGCTGCCGGCACTGCGCCGGCCCCCTGGAGGCCCCCGAGCAGCAGGAGCTGCGGTGCGGCTGGTGCGGGCGCGGCGCCCCCGACTGGCACTGCGTGGAGTGCGGCTCGACCCGGCTGCGGGCCCAGGTGGTCGGCGCCCGGCGGACGGCGGAGGAGCTCGGCCGGGCGTTCCCCGCCGTGCCCGTACGAACCTCCGGGCGTGACCACGTCCTGGACAGCGTGCCCGGGCGCCCCGCCCTCGTCGTCTCCACCCCCGGCGCCGAACCGGTCGCCGAGGGCGGCTACGCGGCCGCGCTGCTCCTCGACGGCTGGGCCATGCTCGGCCGGCCCGACCTGCGCGCGGGCGAGGAGGCGCTGCGCCGCTGGATCGACGCGGCCTCCCTCGTCCGCGGCCAGGCCGAGGGCGGCACCGTGGTCGTGGTCGCCGAACCGACCCTCAGGCCCGTCCAGGCGCTCGTCCGCTGGGACCCCGTCGGGCACGCCCGGCGGGAGCTGGCCGAGCGGGCCGAGCTGGGCTTCCCGCCCGTCTCCCGGATGGCCGCCGTGTCCGGGCCGCCGGAGGCCGTCGAGGGCTTCCTCGCGGCGGCCGGGCTCCCCGCCGACGCCGAGGTCCTCGGGCCCGTCCCGCTGCCCGTCGTCCGCGCCGGCGGGCCCCGAAGGCCGGGCGACCCGCCGCCGGGGGAGCAGTGGGAGCGGGCCCTGGTCCGGGTCCCGCCCGGCAGCGGCGCGGCCCTGGCGGCCTCGCTCAAGCAGGCCCGCGCGGGGCGGCTCGCGCGCGGCGGCGGGGATCCGGTGCGGATCCGGGTCGACCCGCCGGACATCGGCTGACACGGGAACGGCCGCCCACCCCTGCCGGGGCGGGCGGCCGTGGCGAGCTCGTGGCTCAGCCGTTGCGCGGGCCGGGGAAGGCCGGCGGGCGCGGGTCCTCGCGGAGGGCGGCGCTGCCCGAGGTGGGCTGCGGCGGCATCGAACGGGCCGCGGGGACCGAGGGGAGCGTACGGGTCACGCCCGGCTCCACCGCGTGGTCCTGCTCCACGGCCACGCCCTGCTGGGGCGAGCGCCGGGCGCCGTAGCGGCGGTGGACGGCCTGCTTGGTGACCCCGAGCGCGGAACCCACCGCGTCCCAGGAGAATCCGAGCGAGCGGTCGAAGTCGACCGCCGCGGTCACCAGGGTCTCGACACTGTCCCGCAGCTCCTGGGCGAGACGTACGGTCGGGGCGGGCGCCCGCCCGTAGACGACGAAGCCCGTCGACGGGCCGGAGCGGCGAGGGCGGTAGACATTGCCCAGCTGGGCCGTGAGCGTGCGCAGTGCGTCCACCTGCCGCCGGACCCGCTCGATGTCCCGCACCAACAGATGCAGACTTGCCCGGGCTTGGGCGTCGTGGGTTGCGTGGTCGGCCATGTGAAAGCCTCTCGAACCGGCGTTTAAGGGGGCGGGCCGCGGAGGGGGAACAGCGGCCCGATTCGGTCAATCTCTCTTGACCAACGCGCCACCGGGACTTGGGTCACGCTGCGGGGGCGTACACGCATATGCGCGGGGCGCTCGTCCTGCCGTGAGCCCCCTCGCCGGGGCGCTCGTCCTGCCGTGAGCCCCCTCGCCGGGGCGCCGGTCCTGCCGTGAGCCCTTCCTCGCCGGGGCGCCGGTCCTGCCGTGAGCCCTTCCTCGCCGGGGCGCCTCGCCCGCCGTGAGCCTTCCCTCGCCAGGGCTCACGTCCTCCGTGCGCCCGTTCCCTCCCGGCCGCCTAGACTGGTGCGCTGCCCGCAACGCCCCCGGAGAGACAGGCAGTCGCCACCCATGAAGCTCGTCTTCGCAGGCACCCCCGAGGTCGCCGTTCCCGCCCTGGACGCCCTGCTCGCCTCCGGGCGGCACGAGGTGGCCGCCGTGGTCACCCGGCCGGACGCCCCGGCGGGACGCGGGCGGCGGCTCGTCGCCAGCCCGGTGGCCCAGCGGGCGGAGGAGGCCGGGATCGAGGTCCTGAAGCCGGCCAGGCCCCGCGACGAGGAGTTCCTCGCCCGGCTGCGGGAGATCGCGCCGGACTGCTGCCCGGTCGTCGCGTACGGCGCGCTGCTGCCCAAGGTCGCCCTCGACATCCCCGCGCACGGCTGGGTCAACCTGCACTTCTCGCTGCTGCCCGCCTGGCGCGGCGCGGCGCCCGTGCAGCACTCCCTGATGGCCGGCGACCAGGTGACGGGCGCGTCGACCTTCCTCATCGAGGAGGGCCTCGACTCCGGCCCGGTCTTCGGCGTCGTCACCGAGGACATCCGCCCCACCGACACCAGCGGCGACCTGCTCACGCGGCTCGCCTTCGCGGGCGCCGGGCTGCTCTCCGCGACCATGGACGGCATCGAGGACGGCACGCTCAAGGCCGTACCGCAGCCGATCGAGGGCATCACGCTCGCCCCGAAGATCCAGGTCGAGGACGCCCAGGTCGACTTCGCCGCCCCCGCGCTCCGGGTGGACCGCGTGGTCCGCGGCTGCACCCCGGCGCCCGGCGCCTGGACGGTCTTCCGCGGCGAACGCCTCAAGCTGATCCAGGTCACCCCCCTCCCGGACCGCACCGACCTCGCCCCGGGCGAGCTCGCGGCCGGCAAGAACAACGTGTACGCGGGCACGGGCTCGTACGCCGTCGAACTCCTCTGGGTCCAGCCCCAGGGCAAGAAGCCGATGAAGGCCGCGGACTGGGCCCGCGGCGTCCGCATCGCGCCCGGTGAGCGGCTGGGCGTCTGACCGTGCTGCTGCCGCTGCCGGACGGGTCCTGGTGGGACTGGGAGGTCCGCCACTACGACGGCAGCCGGCTCACCTTGGTCGCCGGTCACGACCTCTCGTACCATCACGGGCTCGAAGTCGTCTTCACGGACCCCCTCTACGTCCGGTGCCCGATGCTCTTCTCGGACCCGGAATTCCGCGCGCCCACTCCGGAGGAATGCACGGAGGTCGCCCGCACCGTGGGCGACGAGCCGCCCGTGCTCGTCGCCTTCGAGGCAGACGGCGGGGGCACGGAGCCGGCCGTGTGCCTGATCGCGGCCGAGGGCTGGGCGGTCCGTCAGGGGCGTTTTCCCCGGCAGACGTCCGCGGACGTACGCTGAGGTTGTTCGACCCCTCATTTCGTCACGCGGAGCACCTTTGAGCGAGCAGGCACGTCGTCGTCCCCACAAGCCCTACCGGCGGCCCCAGAAGGACCCCGTGCGGATGCTCGCCTTTGAGGCGTTGAGGGCGGTGGACGAGCGGGACGCCTACGCGAACCTGGTGCTGCCGCCGCTGTTGCGGAAGGCCCGGGAGAAGGAGGGACCCGAGAAATTCGACGGGCGGGACGCGGCGCTCGCGACCGAGCTCGTGTACGGGACGCTGCGTCGGCAGGGCACGTACGACGCGATCATCGCGGCCTGCATCGACCGGCCGCTGCGCGAGGTCGACCCGCCCGTGCTCGACGTCCTGGCGCTCGGCGCGCACCAGCTGCTCGGGACCAGGATCCCCACCCACGCCGCAGTGTCCGCCAGCGTCGAGCTGGCCCGTGTGGTGCTCGGCGACGGGCGCGCCAAGTTCGTGAACGCCGTACTGCGGAAGATCTCGCAGCAGGACCTCGACGCCTGGGTCGAGCAGGTCGCCCCGCCGTACGACGAGGACGCCGAGGACCACCTCGCCGTCGTCCACTCCCACCCCCGCTGGGTCGTCTCCGCGCTCTGGGACTCCCTGGGCGGCGGCCGCGCCGGCATCGAGGACCTCCTGGAGGCGGACAACGAGCGCCCCGAGGTCACCCTCGTCGCCCGCCCCGGCCGCTCCACCACCGAGGAGCTCGCCGCCGCCACCGAGACCCTGCCGGGCCGCTGGTCGCCCTACGCCCTGCGGATGGCCGAGGGCGGCGAGCCCGGCGCCATCGAGGCCGTCAAGGAGGGCCGGGCCGGCGTCCAGGACGAGGGCAGCCAGCTCGTCGCGATCGCGCTCGCCAACGCTCCCCTGGAGGGCAGCGACTCCCGCTGGCTCGACGGCTGCGCCGGCCCCGGCGGCAAGGCCGCCCTGCTCGGCGCCCTCGCGGCCGAGCGCGGCGCCTTCCTGCTCGCCTCCGAGAAGCAGCCGCACCGCGCCCGCCTCGTCGAGCGCGCCCTGGCCGGCAACCCCGGCCCGTACCAGGTGATCGCCGCCGACGGCACCCGCCCGCCGTGGCGTCCCGGCTCCTTCGACCGCGTCCTCGTGGACGTGCCCTGCTCGGGCCTCGGCGCGCTGCGCCGCCGCCCCGAGGCCCGCTGGCGCCGTCGCCCCGAGGACCTGGACGGCTTCGCACCGCTCCAGCGCGCCCTGCTCACCGAGGCGCTCAGCGCGGTGCGCGTCGGGGGAGTGGTGGGGTACGCGACCTGCTCGCCGCACCTCGCCGAGACCCGGGTCGTCGTCGACGACGTCCTCAAGAAGACCGGCGGCGCCGAGCTGATCGACGCCCGCCCCCTGCTGCCCGGCGTCCCGGCGCTCGGCGACGGGCCGGACGTCCAGCTGTGGCCGCATCTGCACGGTACGGACGCCATGTATCTGGCGCTGCTGCGCCGGACCGCGTGAGCGACCGGGCCCGACCCCTCGATCATCTGACCGTAATCTCCCGGTCCGTCCAGGTCCCGGCCTCGTCCTTTCGTACCGAAATTGGTCTGGACCGGATTCGAAACCGCTGAGCGGCAAAGAAGTACCCAAGAACGTGGGAGGCTTGGCACATGGCGCAGATCAACCCCAGCATCCTGTCCGCGGACTTCGCCCGGCTCGCCGATGAGGCGAAGGCCGTCGGCGGCGCCGACTGGCTGCACGTCGACGTGATGGACAACCACTTCGTGCCCAACCTGACGCTGGGCGTGCCGATCGTGGAGTCGCTGGCCCGCGCCACCGACACCCCGCTCGACTGCCACCTCATGATCGAGGACCCGGACCGCTGGGCCCCGCAGTACGTGGAGGCGGGCGCCGGTTCGGTCACCTTCCACGTCGAGGCGGCCGCCGCGCCGGTCCGGCTCGCGCGCGAGATCCGGGCGAAGGGCGCCAGGGCCTCCATGGCGCTCAAGCCGGCGACGCCCATCGAGCCGTTCGAGGACCTGCTCCCCGAGCTCGACATGCTGCTCATCATGACCGTCGAGCCCGGCTTCGGCGGCCAGGCCTTCCTCGACATCATGCTGCCCAAGATCCGCCGTACCCGGGAGCTGATCTCCAAGCACGGCCTCGAGCTGTGGCTCCAGGTCGACGGCGGGGTCGCCGAGTCCACCATCGAGCGGTGCGCCGAGGCCGGCGCCGACGTCTTCGTCGCCGGTTCCGCGGTGTACGGAGCGGCGGACCCGGCCGCGGCCGTCGCCTCCCTCCGGGCCCGTGCGGAGGCCGCGACCGCGTCCGCCGCGTGGGCGTGTGGCCACTGAGCCTCCGGCGGATGAACGCGGTCCGTCGGGCCGCCGACAGGACTGATCAAGGCCCGCCGGATCTGACAGGATGAACGGCGAGTCCAGAGTGTGAACCACATCGGAACGTGACTTCCGTACGTGAACAGCGGTACGTGAACAGCAGTGAGGAGATCGCGGTGGCGGGTATGTCGGCGGGACGGTCAGCCCTGCGGATGGGCCCCGCGGAGCTGGTGCAGGCGGCGGCCATGGCCCGCCGCTTCTACCTCGAGGGCAAGTCCAAGATCCAGATCGCCGAGGAGTTCGGCGTGAGCCGCTTCAAGGTGGCCCGGGTCCTGGAGACCGCCCTGGAGCGCGACCTCGTGCGGATCGAGATCCGCGTACCGGCCGAGCTGGACGCCGAGCGCTCCGACGCGCTCCGCGCCCGCTACGGGCTGCGCCACGCCGTCGTCGTCGAGTCCCCGGCGGAGGGCGACGACGAGTCGCCCGACCCGGAGAACCTCGGCGAGGTCGCGGCCGACCTGCTCGGCGAGCTCGTCAACGAGGGCGACGTCCTCGGCCTGGCCTGGGGCCGCTCCACGATCCACATGGCGGCCGCCCTCGACCGGCTCCCGCCCTGCACGGTCGTCCAGCTCACCGGGGTGTACGACGCCGGAACCGCCGAGCGCGGCTCCGTCGAGGCCGTGCGGCGCGCCGCCCAGGTCTCCGGCGGCGAGGCCCACCCCATCTACGCGCCCATGCTGCTGCCCGACCCGGCGACCGCCGCCGCGCTGCGCAGCCAGACCGGCATCGCACGGGCCTTCGAGTACTTCGACAAGGTCACCGTCGCCTGCGTCTCCATCGGCTCCTGGGAGCCGGGCATCTCGACCGTCCACGACATGCTGTCCGACGCCGAGCGCGCCCACTACGCCTCCCTGGGCGTCGCCGCCGAGATGTCCGCGCACCTCTTCGACGCCGAGGGCCGCCGGGTCGGCCGCGACCTGGGAGAGCGCTGCATCACCGTCGAGGCGGACCGGCTGCGCCGCATCCCCGAGGTCGTGGCGATCGCCGGCGGCCAGCGCAAGGCGGCCGCGATCGGCGCGGTGCTCCGCTCCGGGCTCGTCACCAGCCTGGTCACCGACCGCGCCGCGGCGGACTACCTCCTCACCGAGTCCAGCCCGGGCACCCACCCGGCGCTCGACCGCAAGGACCCCGACGGCAGCTGAACGCGCGCGGCCCTGGGGGCCGGAGCCGTCCCGCAACGGTAGGTTCGGGACATGTCGCTCCGGCCCCTGCGCGTACTCCTCGCGCTCGTCCTCGCCGTCCTCCTGGCCGGCTGCTCCCCGGCGAGCGGCGGCGGGACCGGTACGGCCGCCCCGACCCGTAGCGCCACCACGGTCTCCGCGCCCACCGGGACCTCGGGACTCCCCACCGTACGGGTGGCGGACCTGCCGCCCGAGGCGCGCAAGACGCTCGCCCTCATCGCGCGCGGCGGCCCCTTCCCGTACGCCAAGGACGGCACGGTCTTCTCGAACTTCGAGCGGGTCCTGCCCCGCGAGGAGCGCGGCTACTACCACGAGTACACCGTGAAGACCCCCGGCGAACGCGACCGGGGCGCCCGGCGCATCGTCACCGGCCGGGGCGGGGAGACGTACTACACGGACGACCACTACGAGACGTTCCGGGAGGTGGTCGCTGATGAGGATCGATGACGCCGTCCTCCTGGACCTGCACGGGGTCACCGACAAGACCACCTTCATGAACCGCTGCGTGCGCGCACTGCCCCTGCCCGTGTGGTTCGGCCGCAACTGGGACGCCCTCGCCGACTCCCTCGCCGATATGCGCGAACCCATGGCGGTCGTCGTGACCGGCTGGCAGGCTTATGCCGAGGCCAGTCCCGAGGACTGGGCCATCGCCCAGGAGGTCTTCTCGGCGGCGGCCCGGGCCAGCTCCGAAGGCCTCGTGGTCCTCCTCTCGCTCGGTCATTTGGAGGATCCGACAGCGCCCCCCGCCCAAGGCTCAGACGTTTAGCCCGGACCGTCCGTGCCACCCCTCGTGGGACAATGAACTACGTGCTTTTTCCCCTGGCTGAAATGCCTAGGGGCCGATCCGAACGACTGGGATGTCAGCACGTGCGTTTCCTCAATGACGTCAAGCCGCCCTACGACCTGACGTACGACGATGTGTTCATGGTGCCGAGCCGCTCGGCCGTCGGTTCCCGCCAGGCCGTGGACCTCTCCTCGCCCGACGGGACCGGGACCACCATCCCGCTCGTCGTCGCCAACATGACCGCCATCGCCGGCCGCCGGATGGCCGAGACCGTCGCCCGCCGCGGCGGCCTGGTCGTCATCCCGCAGGACATCCCGATCGAGGTCGTCACCGACGTCATCTCGTGGGTGAAGAGCCGCCACCACGTCCTCGACACCCCGATCGTCCTGGAGCCGCACCAGACCGTCGCCGACGCGCTGTCCCTGCTGCCGAAGCGCGCCCACGACGCCGGTGTCGTCGTCGACGAGAACCGCCGCCCGGTGGGTGTCGTCACCGATGCCGACCTCTCCGGCGTCGACCGCTTCACCCAGCTCTCCGAGGTCATGTCCAAGGACCTGCTGCTCCTGGACGCCGACATCGACCCGCGCGAGGCCTTCAACACCCTCGACGCCCACAACCGGCGCTACGCCCCGGCCGTGGACACGGACGGCAAGCTCGTCGGCATCCTCACCCGCAAGGGCGCCCTGCGCGCGACCCTGTACTCCCCGGCCGTCGACGCCCAGGGCCGGCTCCGCATCGCCGCCGCCGTCGGCATCAACGGCGACGTCGCCGGCAAGGCCAAGCAGCTGCTCGACGCGGGCGTGGACACGCTCGTCATCGACACCGCGCACGGCCACCAGGAGTCGATGATCTCCGCGATCAAGACCGTCCGGGCGCTCGACCCGCAGGTCCCGATCGTGGCGGGCAACATCGTGGCCGCCGAGGGCGTCAAGGACCTCATCGAGGCGGGCGCCGACATCATCAAGGTCGGCGTGGGCCCCGGTGCCATGTGCACCACCCGCATGATGACCGGCGTCGGCCGGCCGCAGTTCTCCGCCGTCCTGGAGTGCGCCGCCGAGGCGAAGAAGTACGGCAAGCACGTCTGGGCCGACGGCGGTGTCCGTCACCCGCGCGACGTCGCCATGGCGCTCGCCGCCGGTGCGTCCAACGTGATGATCGGCTCCTGGTTCGCCGGGACGTACGAGTCCCCGGGCGACCTCCAGCACGACGCCCAGGGGCGTGCGTACAAGGAGTCCTTCGGCATGGCCTCGGCCCGCGCCGTCCGTAACCGGACCTCGGACGAGTCCGCCTACGACCGCGCCCGCAAGGCGCTGTTCGAGGAGGGCATCTCCACGTCGCGGATGTTCCTCGACCCGCAGCGTCCGGGCGTCGAGGACCTGATCGACTCGATCATCGCGGGCGTGCGGTCCTCCTGCACCTACGCCGGTGCGGCCTCGCTCGCCGAGTTCGAGGAGAAGGCGGTCGTCGGCCTCCAGTCGGCGGCGGGCTACGCGGAGGGCAAGCCGCTGCACGCGAGCTGGAGCTAGTCGCTCGCTGCGATGCGTAGGCCGTGGGCCCCCGGGGAGAGATCTCTCCGGGGGCCCACGGCGTTCCGGCCGTCAGGCGGGGTCACGCCGTACGGCGGTGACCGCCAGCGTGGCGTAGTGCATCGTGAAGCTGCCCCCCGCCGCGTCGACGGCGGCGCCCACCCCGGCCAGCACCTCCTCGAGTGCGGCCTGCGGGAGCCGCGTGAAGGCGCCCTGGGTGGGCAGCTGATCCAGCCACTCCTCCCGGGTGTAGACCTGTTCCCAGTCGAACCGCCACCGCTCGGGCTCGGCGTACCCGTCGACCTCCCGTATCCCGGCGGCCGCTTTGTCGCACAGCGCCGCGTACGCGTCCACGGCCGGCACCGTCCCCTGTCGTGCGGCGAGCGAGTCGGGCACGACCCGGCGGTAGACCTCGGCGACCGCCTCCGCCACGTCGGGCTGGGGCCGGCCCGCGTTCCAGAACAGGGCGAGCAGGCCGTGGGGGCGCAGGGCCTGTGCCGCCCTGGCGGCTCCGGCGACCGGGTCCACCCAGTGCCAGGTCTGTCCGGAGACCACGGCGTCGAACCGCCGGTCTGCCGGATCCCAGGCCTCGAACGGCGCCACCTCGACGTCGAGTCCGCGCCGGCGCGCCAGGTCGGCCATCCGGGCGTCGACGTCGACCCCGAGCACCCGGCATCCGGCCGCTTCGAACTGCCGGGCCACGATGCCGGTGCCGCAGCCGACGTCCAGGACGTCGCGGCCGGGTGCGGCGGTGAGGATCCGGTCCACCAGGGCGGTGGGGTAGCCGGGCCGGGCCCGGTCATAGCGTTCGGCGTCCGAGCCGAACGACTCCGCCACCTGTCGGTTCTCATGGGCGTGCGGGCGAGGAGCTCGCTCCGACGGTAGAGTGGGCATGTGCCCACTATTAGTGGGCGCATGCCCACTCGTCAATCCGGGAGACGTACGGTGCCCACGGGAGTAGCCATCCGCGACGTGCGCGGCCAACTGTTCGACGCTGCTGAGCGCGTGCTGGTCCGGGAGGGGCCGAGCGCGCTCACGAGCCGGGCGGTCACCCTGGAGGCGGGCTGCGCCAAGGGCGTCCTGCACCGGCACTTCGCGGACTTCGACGACTTCCTCGCCGAGCTCGTACGGGACCGCGTCGCCCGTATCGACGGTCATGCCGCCGCCCTGCACGCGTCCGCCGGAGCCGGCACCGTCACCGACAACCTCACCCGGGCGCTGCTGGAGCTGTTCGATCCGGTCGCGGTGGCGGTCATCAGCCTCGTCACCTCCCGGGACGGTCTGCGTGCCCGACTGCGCGAGGCCAGGCCGGTCGGTGTCCCGATCCTCACCGATGCCGCGACCGCACTCGCCTCGTACCTCACGGCCGAGCGCGAACTCGGCCGCATCGCCGCGGACGGCGACGTCGACACGCTCGCTCCCACCCTCGTGGGAGCCGCGCACATGCTGTTCGCCGACCGGCAGGGCGTTCCGCCGGAGGCCGGAGACATCGGCAAGGTCGTGAACGCGGTCGTGCCCGGCGCCCAGTGAGGCCCCCGGCGGTGACGGCGCAGGTGGTGCGGGTCAGGTCTTGAGGGCGTCGCGCAGCGCCGACGCCACCGCGTCGGCCAGGCGCGCGTGCCCCGCGTCGTTCGGATGGAGGCCGTCCGCCAGGTGTTCCGGGCCCAGGAGCGGGCGGCCCGGGAGGAGCCGGAGGTGCGGGTCGCCCTCCGTCACGAGGTCCCGGGCCGCGCGTTCCATCGCCCGGCGCAGCTCCGTCAGCGTGGCCCCGAGGGCGTTGCGGGTGTGTTCCGCCTCGGGGCGCAGGACCGGCGAGACGATGAGCAGCGGGGTCTCCGGGTGGCCCCGGCGGACCAGGCCCACGAAGGCGCGGACCGTCGCGTAGAGCCAGTCGGCCGTGGCCGGTACCCGTGACCAGCAGTTGGTGCCGAAGGCCAGGGTGATCAGATCGCCCGGGAGTCGGGACAGCTGTTCCGCCAGGGGCAGCTCGCCCCTCGCCCCGCCCGCGTACCCCAGATTCACCGTGTCCAGGCCGAGCAGCCGGCCCGCCGTGGCCGGCCAGGAGTGCGCCGGGCGGGTCGACCACCAGCCCTCGGTGATCGAGTCGCCGTGGACGAGCCAGCGGGGCCGCGCCGGGGCGGGGGAGAGGGCGCCCCCGACGGCCCTCAGGGCGAGGAGCAGGGGCGCCTGGGCCTCCGGGAGGTGGACGGCGAAGAGGCCGCCGTCCGGGGGGAGCGGGAGCCTCACGACGGCCTCCGGCGCCGGAGCCACGCAGGCCTCCCCGACGAGCCGGGTGCCCTGCCAGAGGGCGAAGCAGTGCCGCAGCCCCCGCAGCGGGTCGTCCGCCGCCGGGACCGCCGCCCGGTAGCGCAGCTCCACCGCGCGCGTACCGGGCGCGGCCGTGAACTCGATCCGTACCCCGATGGGCAGCGCGGCCCGCTCCGCGATGTCCCACGGCAGCCGTTCGAGGTCGTCGGGGTCGGCGCGTACGGGCCGGCCGTCGTCCAGCCAGGCCGTGCCGCGCAGGAAGGGCGCGGGGTCGAGCCACTGCACCGGAACCTCCGATCGGGGGTCGCGAAAGGCGGTCGTCAGGGGCTCGCAGCGTGCGTCATTCCGCATGAGGAGTCCATACGCGTGCGCGTGCCGGTTCACACCCCGATGTGTCGATTCATGCGGGGGCGCGCAATGTTTGCCCGTCTGTGCCCGAAGCGCGCAATGATCATCCGGCAGTGCGCAACAACCCTGCATTACGACTGCGAAGCTTCGCCCCTTAGGCTCATGCCTCGTACCAGGAGTGGCGGCGACCGCCTGCTCGGCGGTTTCCGTCCCCCGTGGGTCTGCTTCGGCATGCCCGTGAACCGCCGCGGTCGCCTCCCAGACGTTCAGGCAGCGATAAGGAGCCTCCGCAGTGCTGGATCAAGGCGCAGCCCCACCGGTCGACGACACGACCACCCCCAAGACCTCCGCTCTCGGCGCACTGGTCCGGCGCAAGCCGGTGGAACGCCTGGTGGATGAGGGTGGCCAGGGAGAAGGCGGCAGTCTTCGCCGCTCGCTCTCGATGTGGCAGCTGACCATGATCAGCATCGGTGCCACGCTCGGCACCGGCATCTTCGTCGTCCTCGGCGACGCCGTCCCGAAGGCCGGCCCCGCCGTCACGATCGCCTTCGTCATCGCCGGTCTCACCGCCCTCTTCTCGGCGCTCTCGTACGCCGAGCTGGCCGGTTCGATACCCGTCGCCGGGTCCTCCTACTCGTACGCGTACGCAACGATGGGTGAACTCGTCGCCTGGGTCTGCGGCTGGTGCCTGGTCCTGGAGTACGGCGTCTCCGTCGCCGCCGTGGCCGTCGGCTGGGGCGAGTACCTCAACGAGCTGCTCGACGGCACGATCGGCGTCACGATCCCCGACGTGCTCTCCTCGGCCCCGGGCGAGGGCGGCGTCATCAACCTGCCCGGCCTGATCGTCGTGCTCCTCGCGATGGTGTTCCTGCTCGGCGGCGCCCGTGAGTCCGCCGTCGTCAACACGATCATGGTCGCGGTGAAGATCGTCACCCTCGTGATCTTCTGCGCGATCGGCTTCATGGGCTTCAAGTCCGGCAACTACAAGGACTTCATGCCGCTGGGCATGACCGGCGTCGGCGCCGCGAGCGCCACCCTCTTCTTCTCGTACATCGGCTTCGACGCCGCCTCCACGGCCGGCGAAGAGGCCAAGAACCCCAAGCGCGACCTGCCGCGGGCGATCATGCTCTCGCTGCTCATCGTCACCGTGCTGTACGTCCTCGTCGCGGCCGTCGCCGTCGGCGCCTGGCACTGGAAGGCCTTCGAGGGCTCCGAGGCCACCCTGGCCGCGATCATGAACGACGTCACCGGGCAGACTTTCTGGGGCACGATGCTCGCCGCCGGTGCGGTCATCTCCATCGCCAGCGTCGTCCTCACCGTCCTCTACGGCCAGACCCGCATCCTCTTCGCGATGGCCCGCGACGGCCTGGTCCCCAAGGTCTTCGGCAAGGTCAGCGGCAAGACCGGCACCCCGCGCGTGAACACGGTCATCGTCTCGCTCTTCTGCGGCGCCCTCGCCTCGGTCATCCCCCTCGGCAAGCTCGTCGACGCCACCAGCATCGGCACCCTCTTCGCCTTCGCCCTGGTCAACGTCGCGGTCATCGTGCTCCGGTACACCCGCCCCGACATGCCGCGCACCTTCAAGGTGGCCCTCGGGCCGGTCTTCCCGGTCCTCGGCTTCGTCTTCTGCGCCTACAACATGTTCAGCCTCGACGCCGTCACCTGGAAGGTCTTCGGCGGATGGATGGCCGCCGGGCTCGTGTTCTACTTCCTGTACGGCATTCGCCGCTCCCGACTGGCCACCGCAGCAACAGCAGAGAAGTGATCCACCCGTAGTGCGACTCAACGACCTCGACGAACGCATCGTCCACGCCCTCGCGGAAGACGCCCGCCGCAGCTACGCCGACATCGGCGCGCTCGTCGGACTCTCCGCCCCCGCCGTGAAGCGGCGCGTGGACCGGCTCCGGGCCGAGGGCGCCATCACCGGATTCACCGTACGGGTGGACCCGGCGGCGCTCGGCTGGGAGACCGAGGGCTTCGTCGAGATCTACTGCCGGCACAACACCTCGCCGGAGGACATCCGGCGGGGTCTGGAGCGGTACCCCGAGGTGGTGTCCGCGTCGACCGTCACCGGTGACGCGGACGCCGTCGTCCAGGTCTTCGCCTCGGACATGCGCCATTTCGAGCGCGTCCTGGAGCGCATCGCGGGCGAGCCCTTCGTGGAGCGCACCAAGTCCGTCCTGGTGCTCTCGCCGCTCCTGCGGCGGTTCTCCTCGGGCTCGCCGGCGTAGTTCGTCGGGAGAGGGGCGGTGCGGGCCGTGGTTCCCGCGCCGCCCCTCGGTCGTTCCCGGGATCACTCCGTCGGGTACTCCAGCTGCCAGGGCAGCACCGTGAAGTCGCCGGTGCCCGACCGCACCTTCTCGAAGGGGGCCGAGCTCAGGCAGGGCGGCACCTCCAGGTTCGTCTCGCGCCCGACCCAGCTGTAGCCCAGACGGTCGTGCTTCCCGTCGTCGTGCACCGAGACCCCGACCCGCTTGTCACGGAAGGCGTCCACGTCGGTCTCGATCACCTTGCCCGTCACCACGGCCACCTTGCCGCCCGTGGTGAGGCAGTCGACCTTCGCCACCGCGTAGCCGCCCTTCCCGTCCTTGTAGTGGCTGAAGCGGAAGGTGCCGGTCGCGGCCTGCGGATCCTTGTTGTCCCTCGCCGCCAGATGCGCGTCGAAGCTGAACGTGATGTCGTCACCGGCCGGGCGGTACAGCTTGGCCGTCCCGGTCAGCGCCGCGGCCTCCCGGACTGTCCGGTGCCCGTTCCCGTGCCCGCCGTCCGCTCCCGAGGCGACGGCGACACCCCCGGCCCCCAGGGTCAGCAGCACGGCGGCGGCGACGGCGACGATCTTCGTACGGCGGTTCATCGTGGTCCCTTTCGGCAGGTCGTCCGGCAGGTCTTCCGGACGACCACCACTCTTCCGCGCGGGATCCGCCCGGGCGTCGCGCCGCAGAACGGTCCTCGTCTCCGCCGCGCGGCGGGGGAGCCGTACGACTGCGGTCGGAGCCGTACGCAACGAATCGACGCCCCGCCCGCCCATCGCGCAACGGTTCGACGGTCGGTCCGCAACGCTGCCGCCTTGTCCCGGGAGAGCGCGAAACCGTACCGTTTTTGACGTCTTCCCCCTCAACTTCCGACCCCCGAGGATCGCCGATGCCCGCGCTGCGCACCGCCCTGCTCCAGAGCTCCGGGGAGCTCGGTGACGTGGCCGCCAACCTCAAGGTCCTCGACGAGGCCGCCGCCCGCGCCGCGGCCGCCGGCGCGAGCGTGCTGCTCGCCCCCGAGCTCTTCCTCACCGGCTACGCCATCGGCGCCGACATCGCGCGCCTGGCCGAGCCCTCCGACGGCCCCTCCGCGCGCGCCGTCGCCGCCATCGCCGTGCGCCACGGCCTCGCGGTCGGCTACGGCTACCCGGAGCGGGACACCGAGCGGCACGGCGTCCTGTACAACTCCGCGCAGCTCATCGGCGCCGACGGCGTCCCCCTCGCGCAGTACCGCAAGACCCACCTCTTCGGGGACTTCGAGCTGAAGTGGTTCACCCCCGGCGACCGGGCCGTCGTCCAGGCCGAGCTCGACGGGCTCACCGTCGGCATGATGATCTGCTACGACGTCGAGTTCCCCGAGAACGTGCGCGCCCACGCGCTGGCCGGTACGGACCTCCTCCTCGTACCGACCGCGCTCATGCACCCCGCCGAGGTCGTGCCGCTGTCCGTGGTGCCGGTCCGCGCCTTCGAGAACCAGCTCTACATCGCGTACGCCAACCGGACCGGCCCCGAGGGCGACTTCGAGTTCGTCGGCCTCTCCACCCTGGCCGGCCCCGACGGCACCGCCCGCGCCCGCGCCGGGCGCGGCGAGGACCTCGTCCTCGGCGACGTCGACCCGGCCTTCCTCGCGGCATCCCGCGCCGAGAACCCCTACCTCCGCGACCGGCGCCCGGGCCTCTACGGCTCCCTCGTCTGAGTCCTCAGTCCTCCTGACCCGCCTCACCCTTTTTCCGTGCAAGGAGTCCGTACCCCATGACGTCCACGGTGCCCACGACCGCCGTCCCCCACAGCGACGGCCAGCCGCCGATCACCATGTTCGGTCCGGACTTCCCGTACGCCTACGACGACTTCCTGGCCCACCCGGCCGGCCTCGGCCAGATACCGGCCACCGAGCACGGCACCGAGGTCGCGGTCATCGGCGGCGGTCTCTCCGGCATCATCGCCGCCTACGAGCTCATGAAGATGGGCCTCAAGCCCGTCGTCTACGAGGCCGACCAGATCGGCGGCCGGCTGCGCACCGTCGGCTTCGAGGGCACCGGCACCGAGGGCCTCACCGCCGAGATGGGCGCCATGCGCTTCCCGCCCTCCTCGACCGCCCTCCAGCACTACATCGACCTGGTCGGCCTGGAGACCAGGCCCTTCCCGAACCCGCTCGCCGAGTCGACCCCGTCGACCGTCGTCGACCTCAAGGGCGAGTCGCACTACGCCACCACCGTCGACGACCTCCCGCAGGTCTACCGCGACGTGATGAACGCGTGGAACGCCTGTCTCGACGAGGGCGCCGACTTCTCCGACATGAACCAGGCCATGCGCGAGCGCGACGTCCCGCGCATCCGTGAGATCTGGTCGAAGCTCGTCGAGAAGCTCGACAACCAGACCTTCTACGGCTTCCTCTGCGAGTCCGAGTCCTTCAAGTCCTTCCGGCACCGCGAGATCTTCGGCCAGGTCGGCTTCGGCACCGGCGGCTGGGACACCGACTTCCCCAACTCCATCCTGGAGATCCTCCGCGTCGTCTACACCGAGGCCGACGACCACCACCGCGGCATCGTCGGCGGCTCGCAGCAGCTGCCGCTGCGCCTGTGGGAGCGCGAGCCGGAGAAGATCGTCCACTGGGCGCAGGGCACCTCGCTCAGCTCCCTCCACGACGGCACGCCGAAGCCGGCCGTGACCCGTCTCAACCGGACCGCCGGCAACCGCATCACGGTCACCGACGCCTCCGGCGACATCCGCACGTACCAGGCGGCGATCTTCACCGCACAGTCCTGGATGCTGCTCTCCAAGATCGCCTGCGACGACTCGCTCTTCCCGATCGACCACTGGACGGCGATCGAGCGCACCCACTACATGGAGTCCTCGAAGCTCTTCGTGCCGGTCGACCGGCCGTTCTGGCTGGACAAGGACGAGGAGACCGGCCGTGATGTCATGTCGATGACGCTGACCGACCGGATGACCCGCGGCACGTACCTCCTGGACGACGGCCCGGACAAGCCGGCGACGATCTGCCTCTCGTACACGTGGTGCGACGACAGCCTGAAGTGGCTGCCGCTCTCCGCGAACGAGCGGATGGAGGTCATGCTGAAGTCGCTCGGCGAGATCTACCCGAAGGTCGACATCCGGAAGCACATCATCGGCAACCCGGTGACGGTCTCCTGGGAGAACGAGCCCTACTTCATGGGCGCCTTCAAGGCGAACCTGCCGGGCCACTACCGCTACCAGCGCCGCCTGTTCACGCACTTCATGCAGGACCGGCTGCCCGAGGACAAGCGGGGCATCTTCCTCGCCGGCGACGACATCTCCTGGACGGCCGGCTGGGCCGAGGGCGCGGTGCAGACGGCGCTCAACGCGGTCTGGGGCGTCATGCACCACTTCGGCGGCGCGACCGACGGCACCAACCCGGGGCCGGGCGACGTGTACGACGAGATCGCCCCGGTCGAGCTGCCGGAGGACTGAGTCCTCAGGGGCGTGTCAGTGGGGTGAGCAGCATCCGCCCCACCAGGCCCACCGAGCGGTCGAGGCGTTCCGTGAACTCCCCGGCCAGCTCGGGAAGGCCGCGCAGCTGCCAGAGCGAGCGCGCGGCGAGCCAGGCCCCGTCGCGGGCCCGGTCCAGGCTCCAGCAGCCGAGCAGATGCGTCAGCGGGTCCGTGATCTCCAGGAGGTCCGGGCCCGGCATCAGTTCCTCCCGGATGCGCTCCTCCAGGAGGACGAGGATGTCGCCGACCCGGTCGAACTCGTCCTCCAGGTCGGCCGGCGCGCACTCCAGGATCCGGCAGGCGTCGACCACCGCGAGCGCCAGGTCGTGGCCGATGTGGGCGTTGATCCCGGCGAGCGCGAACTGCAGCGGCCGTACGCCGGGATGGCGCCGGTAGTGGAAGAGGGGCCGCCAGCACGCGGGCGCGGGGCGGCCCGTCGAGGCGGCGTCGACGGCCGCGAGATAGCGCTCGGCGAACCGCACGTCGAGGGTGGCGGCGGCCCGCCGGTCGGCGAAGGTGCCCGCGTCGAGGGCGTGGCCGATCTCCTCGGTGACCGTCAGATAGACCCGGTTGAAGACGGCGACGCCGTCCGCCGGATGCCAGGCCGAGCGGAGCGCCCGCATCCGGTCCACCACGGGGTCGACCGCGACGAACTGGCCGATCCGGTCTTCGGTCCACTGGGTCTGCGCCATGGGGGCAGGCTCCCAGTCGCCGGGCCCGGGAGGGAACTCCTCGGGCCCGGCTTACCCAGAACGGGCGAATCACTCAGTTCTTCGACGCGTCTTCCGTGCTCTTCTCGTACGAACTGGTGCCGGCGTCGAGGAGCGGCTCCTGCTCCTTGAGGTGGGCCGGGGCGAAGGCCCGCAGCACGTGGTAGCCGGTGATGACGACGATCGTGCCGAGCGCGATGCCGCCCAGCTCGAAGGTGTCGGTGAAGGTCAGCTTCACGCCGCCGACGCCGATGATGATGCCGGCGGCGGCCGGGACCAGGTTGAGCGGATTGCGCAGGTCGACCTTGGCGTTGATCCAGATCTGGGCGCCGAGCAGGCCGATCATGCCGTACAGGATCACGGTGATGCCGCCGAGGACACCGCCGGGGATCGCGGCGACGACCGCGCCGAACTTGGGGCAGAGGCCGAAGAGCAGCGCGAAGCCGGCGGCGGCCCAGTAGGCGGCGGTCGAGTAGACGCGGGTGGCGGCCATGACGCCGATGTTCTCGGAGTACGTGGTGTTCGGCGGGCCGCCCACGGCCGTCGACAGCATCGAGGCGGCGCCGTCGGCGGCGATCGCGGTGCCGAGCTGGTCGTCCAGGTTGTCGCCGGTCATCTCGCCGACGGCCTTGACGTGTCCGGCGTTCTCCGCGATCAGCGCGATGACGACGGGCAGCGCGACGAGGATCGCGGACCACTCGAAGCTCGGGCCGTGGAGGGAGGGCAGGCCGATCCAGTCGGCCTTGGAGACGCCGGAGAGGTCGAGCCGCCAGTGGTCGGTGACCTGGCCGCCCGGGGACATCGAGTGGATCTTGCCGAAGACGAGGTCGAAGATCCACGAGATGCCGTAGCCGAAGACCAGGCCGAGGAAGATCGCGATCCGGGACCAGAAGCCGCGCAGACAGACCACGGCAAGACCGGTGAACAGCATCACCAGCAGCGCCGTCCACTGGTCCTGCGGCCAGTACGTGGACGCGGTGACCGGCGCCAGGTTGAAGCCGATCAGCATGACGACGGCGCCGGTCACGATCGGCGGCATCGCCGCGTGGATGATCCGGGCGCCGAACTTCCGCACGGCGAGACCGGCCAGGAAGAGGACCGCGCCGACGACGAGCACCGCGCCGGTCACGGTGGCGCTGGTGCCGCCCGAGGCCCGGATGGCGGCGGCGACGCCCACGAAGGAGAGCGAGCAGCCCAGGTAGGACGGGACGGTGCCGCGGGTCGCGAGCAGGAAGATCGCCGTCGCGACACCGGACATCATGATCGCGAGGTTCGGGTCCAGACCCATGAGGACCGGGGCGACGAACGACGCCCCGAACATGGCCACGACGTGCTGGGCGCCGAGGCCGACCGTACGGGGCCAGGAGAGCCGCTCGTCCGGGCGGACGACCGCTCCCGGAGCGGGTGTTCTCCCGTCGCCGTGCAGGGTCCAGCGCACGCCGAGGTTCATGAGGTCGCTCCCGTTCTCCGGTTCCGGCGGCCGTGTCGCGACCGCAAAAGATCAGCCACATGGTATGCGCCGCCGCCGGACGGAGTTTTCGACGATTCGTCCCGGGACCTAGGCCACCGGCCCGGCGTCCTGGCCCACCGGGTCGGCGCTCTTCGCCGGCGCGGGCGTCGACGACGCCGTCTCCCGGCCGCCGGTCCTGAGCACGCCCGCGCCGAGCACCAGACCCAGGGTGAGCAGGGTGACCAGGCCGAAGGAGAAGACGAGGGAGGTCGCGTCCGCGATGCCGCCGATCGCCGAGGGGGCGATGAGGCCGGAGGTGTACGTGATGGTGGCGACGCCCGCGATGGCCTGGCTCGGGTTCGGGCCGCTGCGCCCGGCCGCGGCGAACGCCAGCGGGACGACGACCGCGATCCCGAGCCCGATCAGACCGAAACCGGCCATCGCGACGGCGGCGTGCGGGGCGAGGACCACCAGGACCCCGCCGAGGGTGGCGACGGCGCCCCCGACCCGTACCGTACGGACCGCGCCGAAGCGGTCCACCACCCGGTCGCCGGCCAGCCGCGCCACCGCCATCGTCAGCGCGAAGGCGGTCGTGGAGGCGGCCGCGAGCCCCGCCGAGCTGCCCAGCTCGTCCCGGAGGTAGACGGCCGACCAGTCGAGGCTGGCGCCCTCCGCGAACACCCCGCAGAAACCGATGGCGCCGATGATCAGCGCGGACCTCGGCGGCAGCGAGAAGCGCGGCGGCGGCTCCTCCTCCGGGGTGCTGCGGACGTCGAGCACGCCCTGGCAGAAGACCAGACCGAGCGCGGTGAGCACGAGGGCCGCGACCAGGTGGTGCAGCCGGGCGTCGCCGCCGAGATGGGCGGCGACCGTGCCGGCGGCCGAGCCGAGCAGGGCGCCCACGCTCCACATGCCGTGCAGGCTCGACATGATGGACTTGCCGAGCCGGTTCTCGGTCTCGACGCCGAGCGCGTTCATCGCCACGTCGGACATGCCCGCGGTCGCCCCGTACACGAGGAGCGCGCCGCACAGCCCCCAGATGTTCGGGGCGAGCGAGGGCAGCGTGAGCGCGAGGGTCCACAGGGCGAGCAGGCCGCGCAGCGCCGTGCGGGCGCCGAAGCGGTGGGACACGGCCCCGGCCAGCGGCATCGCGAGGGAGGCGCCGAGCGCGGGGAAGGCGAGCGCGAGCCCGAGCTGGCCGGCGCTGACGCCCGCGTGCTCCTGGATCCAGGGGATCCGGGTCGCGAAGCTCCCGGTGACCGAGCCGTGCACGCAGAAGACGGCGGCGACGGCGAAGCGCGCCCGCCGGAGGCGATCGGTGCTGGTGACGGTCTCCGCCGCCATGGGCCCTCCCTGTGGTCGTGCTGTCCCGGAGATGCGGTCTGCCGCGTAAACTATCAGGAACCCTGCCTGATAAATAGACCACGGTGAGGGCCCCCGGGTCCGGCGCGTCTGAGAGGATCCCCGCATGGCCGCATCCCCGAGCACCGCACGAGCCATCAACGACCGGTTCGCCCTGCGACTGCTCCAGGACGAAGGCCCGTTGACGGCCACTCAGCTCAAGACGCTCACCGGACTCTCCCGGCCGACCGTCGCCGATCTCGTCGAACGGCTGCGGGAGTCCGGCCTCGTCCACGTCGTGGGGGAGGCGGGCGCGGAGCGCCGCGGTCCCAACGCCAAGCTGTACGGGATCGTGGCCGAGCGCGCCCACCTCGCGGCGCTCGACGTGCGGACCGACTCGGTCTCCGTCGTCGTCGCCGACCTGCTCGGCACCACCCTCGCCGAGGCTTCGGCGCCCGTCGGGGACGACAACGGCACCGGACCCGCCGTGGAGAAGGCGGTCACGCTCCTGGAGCGGACCGTGAAGGAGGCCGGCGTCGACCGGCTGCACACCGTGGCCGTGGGCGCGCCCGGCCTGATCGACCCGGCCACCGGCGAGCTCCGCGACTCCACCGGGCTGCCCGCCTGGCACCGGCGGCTCGTCGCGGTGCTCCAGGAGCGGCTCCCCGCGCGCGTGCTCGTGGAGAACGAGACCAACCTCGCCGCCGTCGCCGAATTCCGCGAGGGCGCGGCCCGCGACCGCGAGGACTTCGTGCTCCTCTGGCTCGGCCAGGGCGTCGGCGCGGCGGTCGTCCTCGGCGGCCGGGTCCGGCGCGGGGCCTCCGGCGGTGCGGGCGAGATCGGCTTCCTGCCGGTCCCCGGCACCTCGGGCCTCCCGTCGGGCACGAACTGCGACGGCGGTTTCCACGAACTGGTCGGCGCGGCGGCCGTCGAGACCTTGGCCACGACCCATGGCGTCACCCCGGCAAACGCCCTGACCCCGGAACCGGGCCGGGCGCCCGCGCCGGCCACCGGCGGCGGGCGTGAGGCGTTTCTCGACGTGCTCGCGGAGCGGCTCGCGATCGGGGCCGCTGCCGTCGCCTCCGTACTGGATCCGGGGTGTGTGGTGCTCGGTGGGGAGACCGGGCACCGGGGCGGTGACGAGCTGGCCTCGCGGGTGGAGGCCGTGCTTGCGCGGCTTTCGCCGCTGCGGACCGGGGTTCGGGCGAGCACCCTCGGCGACGCGGCCGTGCTCCGGGGCGCGTTGCTGCGCGCCCGCGACGCCGCGCAGGACGACCTGTTCCCGTAAAGGACGGCGGGAGAAGCCCGAACGCCGCGCCCCGGGACGGGAGCGCGGCGTTCGGCGTGGGAGCCCGGCGGCGGCAAGGGCCGTGAGTGACCGCCGCCGGGGGTTCAGCGGGGGAGCGTCAGCAGGTGCCGAGGTCCTTCCAGACGCCCCATTCGCCGGTCGTGCCCGGCTCCTCGTTCTGCGTCCACCACTGGGCCTTCCACTTGTGGCCCTTGTGGGAGACCTCGTTGCCCGCGTTGTAGATCGTGCCGGCCACGTACGCCGGGGCGGTGCAGGTCGTGGTGGGCGGCGTCGTCGTCGGGGGAGTGGTCGTCGGCGGGGTCGTGGGCTCCGTGGTCGGGGGCGTGGTCGGCGGGGTGGTGGTGCCCGGCTCGACGACCGTCGTGCCGCGGGCCAGGTCGCCGGCGAGGGCGTACGTCGTACCGTTGATGTTCACCGTCCAGTTGGAGGGGGTGGACACCGGCAGGTAGTAGTTGAACGCCAGGTCGACCGTGGCGCCCGGGGCGAGCGACTGCCAGGCCGGGAGCTTCAGGGAGACGCGGTGGAAGTCGCCCTTCAGGCCGCCCACGTTGGAGCCCGTGTGGTCGCTGCTGATGACCTTCGTGCCGAAGCCGGACTGGTCGGAGGCGTTGTCCGGGGCGGAGGTGCCGTAGTCGAACTGGAACTCCGTGCCGCCGGGCAGCGTCGTCGCCGTGTTGTTGGTGATCTTGATCTTCGGGGTGATGGGGTAGTTCGAGTCGCCCAGCTTGAACTCGGTGAACTGGGTGTCGATCTTCACGGCCTGGGCCGGCAGCGCCTTGTTGGACTTCTTCGCGCCGTACGGGGTGGCCGTCTTGAACTTGTCGTACATCAGCGACGTGAGCGTGGAGCCCATCTCGTACTGGCCCTTGGTGGCGTTCCAGGCGTAGTCGCCGGCCATCTCCCAGACCATGGTGCCGCCGATGCCGCGGGCGACCACGTAGTCGGCCTTCGCGGCCACGGACTGCTCGTCCTCGGTGGAGAGGAAGACCTTCTTCTCGGCGTTCCACAGCCACGGCGCGACCAGCGTCGCGTCGTACTTGCGGGCGTAGGTGCCGGTCAGCGTGGTGTTCGCCGGGAAGCCGTACTGGGTGACGTAGTCGCCGACGATCCCCTTCTCCAGGTTCTTGGCGTGCCACATCGGGTTGGAACCGGCGGGCGACTCGACGCCGTTGGTGTCCTTGTCGTGCCAGAGGTTGTCGATGCCGGTGGCGCCGTCGCCGCACTTGGTCAGACCGGCGCCCGCCGGGCAGGTGGTCGCGGCCGCCTTGCCCCACAGGCCGTCGGTGCCGCCCTGCACGTTCTTGTGGCCGCGGGTGTAGTAGGGCAGGCCGATGTTGATGCGGCCGGCCGGCATGGAGCCGCGGAAGTAGTGGTACGCCCAGTCGGTGTTGAGGTAGCCGATGGAGCCGTACTGCGAGGAGCCGTACACGTTCGCGGCGGCCAGCTCGGCGTCCTTGCCGTCGTCGAAGAGCGAGGCGTTGGGGCCGACGTACTCGTTCCAGGCGCCGTGCAGGTCGTAGGACATGATGTTGACGTAGTCCAGGTACTTCTGCATCTGGAAGGTCTCCATGCCGCGCAGCAGGTAGCCGGAGGAGGGGGCGGCGACGGTGAGCAGGTAGTGCTTGCCGTCGGCGGCGCCGGCCGTGTCCAGCTTCTCGCGCAGGGACTTCATGAGGGCCGCGTAGCCCTGCACGAGCCCGGCGCGGCGCGCGTTGGAGATCTGCCAGTCGAGGGGGTTGCCCGCGTCCTTCATCGTGGTCGGGTACTCGTAGTCGATGTCGACGCCGTTGAACCCGTACGTGCGGATGAAGTCGACGGCCGAGTTCGCGAAGGTGTCGATCCCGGCCTGGTTGACCGAACCGTCGGCGTTGGTGGCCATCGAGTAGAAGCCGCCGGAGCCCACCCGGTCGCCGTTGTCGGCGAAGTAGCCGCCGGTCTCCGCCCAGCCGCCGACCGAGATCAGCGTCTTGACGTTCGGGTGCTGCTTCTTGAACTTGTTGAGCAGGTTGAAGTGGCCCTTGTAGGAGTACGCGGGGTCCATCTCGGCGCCCGCGACACCGGGCCAGGTCATCCCGGTGGCGGCGTTGTCGGGGCCGTCCGCGCCCACGGAGAGCTTGTTGTCGCCGCCGATGTGACCGAAGGCGTAGTTGATGTGGGTGACCTTGTCCCACGGTATGTCCTTGGCCAGGTACGCGGGCTGGCCGTTCTTGCCGGTGCGCCAGCCGGTGAAGTAGCCGATGACCCGGCGCTGGTGGTCCGCGCCCATCTTCTCGCGGCCCTCGGTGTCGTAGACCGAGCAGTACGGGACGTCGACGCCGGGGGTCTTGTAGAGCCCGTCGGGTCGACAGGACTCGTTGTCGGCGGCGTACGAGACGCCGCCGGAGAGCGAGCTGAGCAGCAGCCCGGCGACGGCCGCGCCGGACGCGATCAGCGAGGCTCTCTTCGTCGTGGGGGACAACACGATGGGTTCCTCCAAGGGAGGTCTGCGGAACACAACGAACAAGGGGGTGGGTCGTGTTGGGCCCGTGGAGTGCGCACGCCGACGGACCGTTACCTCGGAGGTGACACGGAGATTAAGAGGACTAGACCAGTGCGTCAATAGGTCTGGACCAAAGAAGGATCCTGTGGGAGTCTGTGAGGCAGCCCACAGGGTTCGGGGCTATCGCCTCACGCGGGGCGTGGCACACTGGCCCTGTATCAGCAGCAGCGCACTCCGGGGTCGGTGTAATTCCGAACCGGCGGTATAGTCCGCGACCCGTCCGCAGCCAGCGGCCGGTTGACCAGGTGAGATTCCTGGACCGACGGTGAAAGTCCGGATGGGAGGCAGTGCGCGGCGGGTGACCCCTTCCAGGGGTGTGCCGGCCGTACGTCCGCTGGTGGCCGCGTTCCGTCGGCGCACCCGTGGACCTCCGGCCTACCGGCATACCCCGTGCGAGGCGTCCTTCCCGCTCTCTGTCGTCATCGACAGGCCCCGGAGTCCGTGCCCGAAGAGGCAGGAGGACCCGGTGGCCCAGCAGGCCGACATCACCGCCATGCGACGCGCCGTCGAGCTCGCCGCACGCGGACTCGGCGCCACCAGCCCCAACCCCGTCGTCGGCTGCGTCATCACCGACGCCTCCGGACACCAGGTCGGCGAGGGCTTCCACCAGCGCGCCGGCGGCCCCCACGCCGAGGTCCACGCCCTGCGCGCGGCCGGCGTCCTGGCCCGCGGCGGCACGGCCTACGTCACCCTCGAACCCTGCAACCACACCGGCCGCACCGGCCCCTGCGCCCAGGCCCTCATCGAGGCCGGGATCAGCCGGGTCGTGTACGCCGTCGGCGACCCGAATCCCCAGGCCACGGGCGGTGCCGACACCCTCCGTGCCGCCGGGGTCGAGGTCGAGCAGGGCCTCCTGCAGGACGAGGCCGAGGCCGGCAACCTCGCCTGGCTCACCTCCGTGCGCAAGGGCCGCCCCTTCGTCCGCTGGAAGTACGCCGCCACCCTCGACGGCCGGATCGCCGCCGCCGACGGCACCTCCCGCTGGATCAGCTCCGCCGAGTCCCGCGCCGACGTCCACCGGCTGCGCGCCGAGGCCGACGCCGTCGTCGTCGGCTCCGGCACCGCCCGCGCCGACGACCCCCACCTGGCCGTCCGGGGCGTCGAAGGCGCCGTACAGCCGCTGCGCGTCGTCGTCGACACCGAGGCGACCGCCGTCAAGCCCGGCGCCCGGGTCCTCGACGAGGCCGCCCCCACCCTGATCGCCGTCGCCGAGGACGCCGAGACGTCCCTCGTCGACACCGCCGTCGCCGGGAGCCCGCTCGCCGGGACCGCGGCCGCCGAGGTCGTACGGCTTCCCAGGGCCGAGCGCGGCCTCGCCGTCCCCGCCCTCCTGGACGCCCTCCACGCGCGCGGTGTCCGCTCGATCCTCCTCGAAGGCGGACCCACCCTCGCGGGCGCCTTCATCGCCGCGGGCGCCGTCGACCAGGTCGTCGGCTACCTGGCCCCGGTCCTCCTCGGCGCGGGCCCCGGCGCCCTCGCCGACGCCGGAATCAGCACCATCACCGAAGCGTTGCGGCTCGACATCACCGATACCGCGCGCATCGGATCCGACCTCCGCATCACCGCCACCCTCAAGGGAGCCTGACCGTGTTCACCGGAATCGTCGAAGAACTGGGCGAGGTCGTCGCCGTCGAGCAGCTGGAGGACGCCTCCCGCTTCCGGCTGCGCGGCCCCCTGGTCACGGAAGGCGCCCAGCACGGCGACTCCATCGCCGTCAACGGTGTCTGTCTCACGGTCGTCGAGTTCGGCGACGGCGAGTTCACCGCCGACGTCATGGCCGAGACCCTCAAGCGGTCCAGCCTCGGCGCCCTCGAAGTCGGCTCCCGGGTCAACCTGGAGCGGCCCATGGCCGTCGGCGGCCGCCTCGGCGGTCACATCGTCCAGGGCCACGTCGACGGCACCGGCACCATCCTGGAGCGGACCCCGTCCGAGCACTGGGAGCTCGTCAAGGTCGGGCTGCCCGCCCACCTCTCCCGGTACGTCGTCGAGAAGGGCTCGATCACCGTCGACGGCGTCAGCCTCACCGTCGTCGAGGTCGGGGACGACTGGTTCACCATCAGCCTCATCCCGACCACCCTCGACCTGACCACGCTCGGCATCAAGCAGTCCGGCGACCCGGTCAACCTCGAAGTGGACGTCATCGCCAAGTACGTCGAGCGGCTGCTCGGCACCGACGCCAAGGAGAACGAGAAGTGAACCAGCTGGACTGGCTCAACTCCGAGGCGTTCACCGTCCTCGACCAGCACATCATCTGGTCCGACATGATCGGAAACATCCTCGGACTCGTCGCCCTCGCCCTCGGCTGGCGCCGCAACGTCTGGACCTGGCCCGTGCAGTTCCTCGCCGGCCTCATCCTCTTCGGCGCCTTCTTCGGCCACCTCACCGGCAGCGCCGGCAAGCAGGTCGTCGTCATGCTGGTGGCGCTCTACGGCTGGTGGCAGTGGCAGCGCGGCAAGGGACAGGGCGCCGACGGCCACATCACCGTGCGCTTCGCCGGCTGGGGCGAGCGTGCCGCCATGATCGCCGCGGCCGCCGTCGGCACCGTCGGCGTGGCCCTGCTCTTCGAGGCCTTCCCGAAGCTGTCCTGGGACCCGTGGCCCGACGCGTACATCTTCGTCGGCACCGTCGTCGCCATGTACGCCCAGGCCCGCGGCATGGTCGAGTTCTGGTTCGCCTGGCTGCTCGTCGACCTCGTCGGCGTCCCGCTGAACTTCGCCAACGGCTACGCCTTCTCCGGCTTCGTCTACGTCATCTACGGCGCGCTCGTCCTGTGGGGCATGCGCGACTGGTGGCTGCGCTCCCGCAGCACCGCAGTCCTGGAAGGAGCCCACGCGTGAACGCCCATTCCCTCTGGGACGCCACCGACCTCGCCCTCGACCCCGTCGAGCAGGCCATCCGCGACATCGCCGCCGGCCGGCCCGTCGTCGTCGTCGACGACGAGGACCGCGAGAACGAGGGCGACCTCGTCATCGCCGCCGAGAAGGCCACCCCCGAGATCGTCGCCTTCATGATGAGCGAGTGCCGCGGCCTGATCTGCGCCCCCATGGAGGACGAGGAGCTGGAGCGCCTCGAACTCCCGCAGATGGTCGCGCACAACACCGAGTCGATGCGCACGGCCTTCACCGTCTCCGTCGACGCGTCCCCCGCCCACGGCGTCACCACCGGCATCTCCGCCGCCGACCGCGCCACCACCCTGCGGATGCTGGCCTCCGGCAGCCACGAGCCCTCCGACTTCGTCCGCCCGGGCCACATCTTCCCGCTGCGCGCCAAGCCCGGCGGCGTCCTCGTCCGCAACGGCCACACCGAGGCCGCCGTCGACCTCGCCCGCCTCGCGGGCCTCCGCCCGGCCGGCGCGATCGTCGAGATCGCCGGCGAGGACGGCGTCATGCTGCGCCTGCCCGAGCTGGTCCCCTTCGCCCGCAAGCACGGCCTGACGATCATTTCCATCGAGGACCTGATCGCCTACCGGCGCTCCGCCGAACCGACCGTCCGCCGCGAGGCCGAGGTCCAGCTCCCCACCGCCCACGGCGAGTTCACCGCGTACGGCTACCGCTCCACCGTCGACGGCGTCGAGCACGTCGCCCTCGTCCACGGCGAGATCGGCGACGGCGAGGACGTCCTCGTCCGCGTCCACTCCGAGTGCCTCACCGGCGACATCTTCCACTCGCTGCGCTGCGACTGCGGCCCCCAGCTGCAGGCCTCCATGGACCGCATCACCGAGGCCGGGCGCGGCGTCGTCGTCTACCTGCGCGGCCACGAGGGCCGCGGCATCGGCCTGCTGTCCAAGCTGCGCGCGTACGAGCTCCAGGAGCAGGGCCGCGACACCCTCGACGCCAACCTCGAACTCGGCCTGCCCGCCGACGCCCGCGACTACGCGGCCGGCGCGCAGATCCTCGCCGACCTCGGCGTCCGCAGCCTGCGCCTGATGACCAACAACCCCGACAAGATCGACGCCCTCACCCGGCACGGCCTGCGGGTCGAGGGCCGCGAGCCCATGCCGGTCCAGGCCGGCGAGCACAACCTCCGCTACCTGCGCACCAAGCGGGACCGGATGGGGCACGACCTGCCCTGGCTGGACGGCTCCCAGGCCTCCACCTGCAACAACCAGTGATCACGTACGGAACCAGCTAGAAGATCGGCAAGGAGAGACATGAGCGGCAAGGGCGCACCCGTCCTCAGCGTGAAGAACTGCGGCGACCTCCGGGTCGCGGTCATCGCGGCGCAGTGGCACGAGAAGATCATGGACGGTCTCGTCGACGGCGCCCTGCGCGCCCTCAGCGAGCTCGGCATCGACGAGCCGACGCTCCTGCGCGTCCCCGGCAGCTTCGAGCTCCCGGTCGTGGCGAAGGTGCTCGCCGGGCGCGGCTACGATGCCATCGTGGCGCTCGGCGTCGTCATCCGCGGCGGAACGCCGCACTTCGAGTACGTGTGCCAGGGCGTCACCCACGGCCTCACCCAGGTCTCGATCGACACCGGCGTACCCGTCGGATTCGGTGTCCTCACCGTCGACAACGAGGAGCAGGCGCTCGACCGCGCCGGCCTCGAGGGATCCTCCGAGGACAAGGGCCACGAGGCCGTCACCGCCGCCGTCGCCACCGCCACCACCCTGCGCACGGTCAGCGAGCCCTGGCGCTAGGACCGCGCCCCTTACCCCGTACTCTTAGGACCATCATGGCGAACAAAACCTTCGAAGAGCTCTTCTCCGAGCTCAAGCTCAAGGCAGAGACCGGCGATCCGGCCACCTCCCGCACGGCGGAGCTGGTGGGCAAGGGCGTCCATGCCATCGGCAAGAAGGTCGTCGAGGAGGCCGCCGAGGTCTGGATGGCCGCCGAGTACGAGGGCAAGGAAGCGGCCGCCGAGGAGATCTCGCAGCTGCTGTACCACGTCCAGGTGATGATGGTCGCCCGCGGGATCTCGCTCGACGACGTCTACGCCCACCTCTGAGCGCGACCTTCCGAGCACGACCTCTGAGCACGACCTCTGAGCACAACCGAAAAAGCCCACACCCTCCCCAAGACTCCCAGGCAAAGGAAGCTCACCCCATGCTGCGCATCGCCGTCCCCAACAAGGGTTCCCTCTCCGGACCTGCGTCGGCAATGCTCCATGAGGCCGGCTACCGCCAGCGCAAAGAGTCCAAGGAACTCGTGGTCATCGACCCCGACAACGAGGTCGAGTTCTTCTACCTCCGGCCGAAGGACATCGCGATCTACGTCGCCTCCGGGAAGCTGGACATCGGCATCACCGGCCGTGACCTGCTCCTGGACTCCGGAGCCAGCGCCGAGGAGATCCTCGCGCTGAACTTCGGCCGCTCCACCTTCCGGTACGCCACCCGCCCGGGCACCGCGAACGGCCCCGAGGACTTCGGCGGCATGACGATCGCCACCTCCTACGAGGGCATCGTCGCCAAGCACCTCGCCGACCAGGGCATCGACGCCTCCGTCGTCCACCTGGACGGCGCGGTGGAGACCGCGATCCAGCTGGGCGTCGCCCAGGTCATCGCGGACGTCGTGGAGACCGGCACCAGCCTGCGCAACGCCGGCCTGGAGGTCATCGGCGAGCCGATCCTGACCTCCGAGGCCGTCGTCATCCGCCGCCACGGCGCCGCGGACGACCACCCGCAGGTGCAGCAGTTCATGCGCCGCCTCCAGGGCGTCCTCGTCGCCCGCAGCTACGTGATGATGGACTACGACTGCCGAGCCGAGCACCTGGAGCAGGCCGTCGCCCTCACCCCGGGCCTGGAGTCGCCGACCGTCTCCCCGCTGCACAACGAGGGCTGGGTCGCCGTCCGCGCGATGGTCCCCGCCAAGGAGGCGCAGCGGATCATGGACGACCTGTACGAGATCGGCGCCCGCGCCATCCTCACCACCGCCATCCACGCCTGCCGCCTCTGACGGCCCGCAGGCCCGCACGTCCCACCAGGCACTGAGGAACCCCTGATGTCGCAGTCCACGACGCCCGCCCTCCCGGTCACCTTCCGCCCCGGGCGCACCCGGGCGATCCTGCTGACGATGGGCCTCGCGATGTTCGTCGTCATCACGGCCGTCGCGATGATGCTGGAGCGCCTCGGACCGGGGGAGCGCGCCAGCTTCGTCTTCACCGCCGCGCTGCTCTCCGGGGTCCTGGTCCTGCTGAGCCGTCCCAAGGTCGTGGCCGACGAGGACGGCGTGACGGTCGTCAACATCACCAGGACCCGGCGCCTCGCCTGGGCGGAGATCCTCAAGGTCAACCTCCGCCCCGGCGACCCCTGGGTCTTCCTGGACCTGAGCGACGGCACGAGCCTGCCCGCCCTCGGCATCCAGCCCGGGATCGCCAAGGAATCGGCGATCCGCGACGCCCGCGCCCTGCGGGCCCTCGCGGACAGCCGCGGAACGAGCGCCGAAACCCGCTGACACCCCGATCCGGCTTGGGGGAAACCCCGATCCGGGCCCGGGGCGACCTGGGGGAAACCCCGATCCGTCCCCCATCCGGGGCCGACCCCCTGCCCCTCGGGGCGTTCACGTGACTACTCTGGAGACGGTGGTGCCGAGCGGCACCACCGTCTCGCGTGTGCAGGGCCGCGACCGCGGCCCGCGAGACCTCCCTTCGACCCGAGGAGTGACTCCCTCCAGCAATGGACGGATCGTCCGGTAGTACCTGCGCCGCCCCCTCCCTGGAGGCGGCGGCATGATCGTCTCCCTTCTGCTGCTCTTCGCGGCCTTCCTCCTGATCCTCGCCAACGGCTTCTTCGTGGCCGCCGAGTTCGGCCTCGTGACCGTCGAGCGCGCCGAGGCCGAGCGGGCCGCGGCCGCCGGCGACCGGCGCGCCCGCACCGTCGTCACCGCGCTGCGCGAGCTGTCCTTCCAGCTCTCCGGGACCCAGCTGGGCATCACCATCACCTCGCTGGTCGTCGGCATGCTCGCCGAGCCCGCGCTCGCCGGACTCCTCCACGGGCCGCTGACCGCGACCGGACTGCCCGAAGGGGCCGTCTCCGGGATCTCGGTGGTGGTCGGCATGCTGCTCGCCTCCGCCGTCCAGATGGTCGTCGGCGAGCTCGTCCCGAAGAACTGGGCGGTCTCCCGGCCGCTCCAGGTCGCCCGCTTCGTCGCCACCCCGCAGCGCCGCTTCTCGGCGCTGTTCCGGCCGGTGATCTCCCTGCTCAACAGGGTCGCGAACCGGCTGGTGCGGCTCCTGGGCGTCGAGCCCACCGAGGAGCTGGACTCCGTCCGCACCCCCGGCGAGCTCGTCTCGCTGGCCCGGCACTCCGCCCAGGCCGGCGCGCTCGAACAGGACACCGCCGACCTCTTCGTACGGACCCTGTCCCTCGGCGGGCTCACCGCCGAGCAGGTCATGACCCCGCGCGTGAAGGTCAGCGCCCTCCAGTGGGACGCCACGGCGGCCGACGTCCTCAACCTCACCCGGGCCACCGGCCTCTCGCGCTTCCCGGTCTACCGGGACCGCATCGACGAGATCGTCGGCATGGTCCACCTCAAGGACGCGCTCGCCGTCGCCCCGCACGCCCGCCTGCGCACCCCCGTCGGACGGATCGCGGTCCCGCCGCTGCTCGTCCCCGAGACGCTGCCCGCCCAGACGCTCCTGGAGCGGCTGCGCCGGGAGCAGCCGATCGCGGTGGTCGTCGACGAGTACGGCGGCACGGCCGGCGTGGTCACCCTGGAGGACATCGTGGAGGAGCTCGTCGGCGAGGTTCGCGACGAGCACGACACGGCCGCCGACGGCCGGCCCGAGCTGGCCGCGGCGCCCGCCGAGGACGGCCGTCCCGCCTGGGAGGCCGACGGCTCCTGCCGGGTGCACACCCTGCGCCGGATAGGCCTCGACGTGCCCGACGGGCCGTACGAGACCGTGGCCGGCCTCGTCGCCGACCTCCTCGGGCGCATTCCGGCCCCCGGGGACCGCGCGGAGCTCCCCGGCTGGCGGCTCTCGGTGCGCCAGGTGGACCGCTACCGCGCCGAACGGGTACGGATCGTCCGCACGGCCCCGGACACGGACCGGGTCGCGGCCGTCCCGGCCCCCGGCCCGGACGCGGTCGTGACCGACCCGGCCCTCGGCCCCGACCCGGTCGCGGCGGCCGCCGCCTCCACGCCCGTCGCGGTGGAGGCCGCCCGATGAGCACCCTGCAACTCCTCTTCGCCGTCCTCCTGGTCCTCGCCAACGGCTTCTTCGTCGGGGCCGAGTTCGCCCTCGTCTCCGTCCGGCGCAGCCAGATCGAGCCGCTCGGCGGCGCCAGGGCCAAGCAGGTCCTGCACGGCCTGGAGAACCTGCCGCAGATGATGGCCGCCGCCCAGTTCGGCATCACCGTCTGCTCCCTGACGCTCGGCGCCGTCGCCGAGCCGACCGTCGCCCACCTCCTCGAACCGGTCTTCCACACGATCGGCGTCCCGGAGGGGCTGATCCATCCGCTCGGCTACGTCATCGCCCTCGCCGCGGTCGTCTTCCTCCACCTCGTCATCGGCGAGATGGTCCCGAAGAACCTGGCGATGGCCGACCCCGAGCGCACCGCCCTCTGGCTCGCCCCCGGCCTGGTCGGCTTCGCCCGGCTCTGCCGGCCCGTCACGGCCGCGCTCGGCGCCTGCGCCCGGATCGTCCTGAAGGCGTTCAAGGTCGAGCCGAAGGACGAGGTGGAGGCGGTCTTCACCAGCGCCCAGCTCGGCCGGCTCGTGGAGGACGCGGGCCAGGCGGGGCTGCTCGACCCGGTCGAGCAGGAGCGCCTGGAGGACGCCCTCGAACTCGGCAGCCGCCCGGTGACGGACGTCCTCATCGCCCCGGCCTCCCTCGTCACGGTCCCGCCGTCGGTCACCCCGCGCGAGATCGAGGAGCTGACCGTACGGACCGGGTACTCCCGGTTCCCGGTCCGCGCCGAGGGCCGGGCGACCTTCATGGGCTTCGTCCACGTGAAGGACGTCCTGGACCTGGACGAGCGGGAGCGGGCGGTGCCGCAGCGGCTGTGGCGCCCGATGGCGACGCTCCGCGCGGAGCTGCCGCTCGACGACGCCCTCACCGTGATGCGCCGCGCCGCCACCCATCTGGCGCAGGTCGCGGACGGCTCGGGCCGGGTCCTCGGCCTGGTCGCCCTGGAGGACGTCCTGGAGATGCTGGTGGGCGAGGTCCGCGACCCCGCCCACCGTGTCCAGCCCCCACCCGGACCGGCGCCGGTCCCGGCTCGGGGCTAGCACCCGGCAGGCCGGCTCCGGTCCCGGCTCGGGGCTAGCACCGGGCAGGCCGGCTCCGGTCCCGGCTCGGGGCCGGCACCCGGCAGGCCCGTGACGTCCGTCCCCCGGGGCAGGACGTCACGGGCCGCGGAGCGCCGGAGGGCCCTGCGACTAGCCTGGGAGCATGGGCGGCGGTGGTCTGACCGGGCTGTTCCTCTGCGGAGACGTGATGCTCGGCCGGGGAATCGACCAGATCCTTCCCCATCCGCTGGACCCCGCCCTGCCCGAGCGGTACGTACGGGACGCCCGGGACTACGTGGCCCTCGCGGAGGCGCGTCACGGGCCCGTTCCGCGTCCGGCCGCCCCGGACTACCCGTGGGGCGAGGCGCTCCGGCTCATCGACGAGGCCCGGCCGGACGCCCGCGTCGTCAATCTGGAGACCTCCGTCACCCACCACGACGTGCCGACGCCCGGCAAGGCCGTGCACTACCGGATGTCGCCGGCCGATCTGCCCGCGCTCACCGCCGTCCGCCCCGACGTGGTCGTCCTCGCCAACAACCACGTCCTCGACTACGGGCGGCGCGGCCTCGACGACACCCTCGACGCCCTCGCCGCCGCCGGGCTGCGCACCGCGGGCGCCGGGCGGGACGCCGAGGAGGCCACCCGGCCCGCGGTGGTGCCGCTGCCGGGCGGGCGCCGGCTGCTCGTCCACGCGCTCGGGCTGCCGTCCAGCGGGGTGCCCCGGGCCTGGGCCGCCACCGATCGCCGAGGAGGCGTGCACTACGCCGAAGGGCCGTACGACGAGGCCGCGACCCGGCTCGCCGGCCGAGTGCGCGCGGAACGGCGCCCGGGGGACCTGGTCCTCGTCTCGGTCCATTGGGGTTCCAACTGGGGTTACGCCCCGGACCGCGCCCAGGTCGCGTTCGGGCACGCCCTCGTCGACGCGGGCGCCGACATCGTGCACGGGCACTCCTCGCACCACCCTCGGCCCCTGGAGGCGTACGGCGGCAGGCTCGTCCTGCACGGGTGCGGCGACCTCGTCAACGACTACGAGGGGATCAGCGGCCAGGAGCAGTACCGCGACGACCTGCGCCTGCTGTACTTCGTCACCGTCCACGACGAGGACGGCACCCTGGCGGAGGTCCGGCTCGTGCCCCTGCGCAGCCGACGGCTGAGGCTCGAACGGGCCCCGCTGCAGGACGCGCGCTGGCTCCACGACGTGCTCCGCCGCATCAGCCGCCCCTTCGGCATGCGGATCGACTCCGCGCCCGGGGGAGAGACCCTCACGGCCCGGGCCCTGCGCGGAGGCTAGTACCCCGGGGGCTCCTGCTGCGGGCCGCGGTCGACCGGGCCGCGGCCCGACAGGACCTCGCCGTACGCCTGCATGAGGTCGGCGAGCCGCAGGGTGGCGAGGTCCTCCCGGCTCGGGGTCCCCGGGTATCCGGAGAGCCGCAGGTCCCGGTAGGCGCAGGACTTCTCGTACAGGGTGCGCAGGAAGCGCCCGTTGCCGAGCTCGTCGATCCAGCCCTGCTCGACGACGTGCCCGCTGATCGAGCGCAGCTCGTCGAGGGCCTCCTCGTCCCAGCCGTCCCCGTTCGCCGAGGCGAGGACCTCGCCGATGGCGGTCAGTTCCAGCGGCCGGTACGAGGGGAAGTCGACCCGGGTGGTGAACCGCGAGGAAAGCCCGGGGTTGGTGCTGAGCAGCCGGTCCATGCCCTCGGGGTAGCCGGCGAGGATGACCACGAGGTGGTCCCGGTTGTCCTCGGCCCGCTTCAGGAGCACCTGGAGGGCCTCGTCGCCGTACGCGTCGCCCTTGCTGTAGCCGGAGTTGGAGAGCGCGTACGCCTCGTCCACGAACAGCACCCCGCCGACCGCCGAGTCGATCAGCTCATTGGCCTTGACCGCCGTCTGGCCCAGGAACTCGCCCACCAGATCGGCCCGTTGGGCCTCCACGAGATGGTCGCCGCCGAGCAGCCCGAGGGCGTAGAAGACCCGCCCCAGGATCCTGGCGACCGTGGTCTTCCCGGTGCCCGAGGGGCCGGAGAAGACGAAGTGGCGTTTGGGCGGCTGGACCGGAAGGCCCTGTCCGGCGCGGAGCCGCGCCATCTCCAGCTGCGCCGACAGCGCCTTGACCTGGCGCTTGACCGGTTCGAGCCCGACCATGCCCTCCAGCTCGGCGAGCGCCTCCGCGAGGAGCACCGGATCGGTGGGCCCCGCCGGGAAGCGCGGCGGCATCGGCTGGCCGGGCAGCGGCGCCTTCTGCCGTACGGTCTCCGGCGGCGTGACGGGGGCGGCCGGCGGCACCGGTTCGGGCGCGAGCCGCAGCCCGTCGCCGAGTCCGCCGGGGTCGGGCTCGGCACCCGGCACGGTGTCCACCGCGTCCTGGCCGAGGCCCCCGCCGAGCGTGCCCATCGCGACCGTCGCGAGGCCGGCCGGGTCGTCGACGCCGTCGTAGCCCTCGAAGCCGTCGTACTCGGCGATCGCCGCCAGCCGGGCGGCGGTGTCCATGAACGCCGGATCGATCCGGTGCACCGCCCGGTAGAGCGGCAGCGCGGCGGCGCTGCGCCCGGTGCCCTCGTGGGCGCGGGCGAGCCAGTACCGCAGCTCCTTGCGCTGCGGCTGCTCGCTGCGGCACCGCATCAGGGAGGCGGAGAGGAGCGGCTCGGCCTGGCTGTACATCTCCAGGCGCACCCGGGCCATCCCGCCGAAGAGTCCGGCCTCGATGCCGAGCAGCGGATCGTCGACGAGGGTCTCGGTGTGCCGGACGAGCTGGTCCCAGTCCTTGACGAGATAGGCGCGACAGGCGTGCAGGAAGCGCACCTGCGGGTCGGTGTCGACCGGCGGGAGGCCCGCGAGGGCGCGGTCGAGCTCCGGCACATGGCGGCCGTCGAGCCAGTGGGAGGCGTGCGCGAGCAGCAGGTCGCGCGGGCTCTCCAGGACCGGCTGCACCCACCAGCCCAGCCAGTACCAGGAGTTCAGGGTGCGCCGGTACCGGGTCCGCTGCTCGCCGAAGCGGTCGCGGTTGCGGTACATGCGCAGCAGTGCGGTCGTGGTGTCGACCCGGAGCGCGTGCAGCCCGAGCCAGGCGTCCGCCATCCCGGGATCGATCCGTACCGCCGTCCGGAACTCGTCCTCCGCCTGCGGATACGCGCCCATCGTGTAGGCGTCGACTCCGCGCAGCCAGGCGAGCTCGGCCGGGGCCTGCGAGCCCTGCGTGCCGATGTCCATCGGGTCCCCCACAACCGTCATCGCATGGACGGGATTTGACCGCACCTGGGGGCATCGTACCTGCGCAGGGGGGGTGTGCTTAAGGAGAAGCGCATGATCCGCAAGCAGTGACCCTGGGTGAGCATCAGGGCGTGCCAAGGGCCCGCAGAGGGGTCCCGGGAGGGCTTCCGAGGGCAGAACGAAGCCCCCGATCACGGGGGAACAACCGGGGGCTTCGTGTCTGCGGCGGCTCCGAAAAGCCGCACATTCAGAACGTAAGACCTGTACGCCCCGTCGGTCAAGCGAAGTTGAGGCACTTGCGGAAGTGGACTTCCGCCCCCTCAGTTCACGGCCAGGACGCCGTCACTGTGGGTGATGATCTGGTCCGCGCCCGCTGTCACGGACGGCCCGGCAAGCCAGTCGTACCCCTCCGGGCACTCCCGTACCAGGGTGTCGGCGAAGGGCCGGGAGGGGTCCCCGGCGAAATGGCGAGTCTCCGCCACGGTCCAGCCGTCCCAGAAGGACGCCTGCTCCGCCCCGTCCCGCCGGCGCCCCCGCTCCCAGGACTCCTCGGCACCCCGCTCCATCCACAGCAGCCACGCCAGGAACGGCCGCACCAGCCGCCGGCCGGCGCCCACGCCCTCGACGAGGACCACCGGCGCCGCGGGCAGCGCCCGCGCCTCCCCGAAGCGCCGCAGCCGCCAGTCGTACGGGCGGTACAAGGCGGTCTCCCCGCGCGAGAGCGGCTCCAGGACCTGCTCCCGCAGCCGGCCGGTCCACTCGAAGAGCTCCTCGTGCGTGGCGAGGTCGTCGAGGTGGAGCACCGGGGCGTCGCCGAGGGCGGCGGCGAGACGGGCCGCGAGGGTGGACTTGCCGGAGCCCGCGTGACCGTCGACCGCGATCAGCCGGACCGGTCCGCAGGAGGGCGGCAGCCGGAGCAGCGCATGGGCGGCGCGGTCGAGGTCGTTCATGGGGCCCAGGGTAGGGGAGGAGAGGACCGTCGCAGGTCAGGGAGGTGCCACCGCCAGTGGTGAAGACCAATATTGGTGCCGCGACGCGGGTCGAAGTGCTGGCGGAGGGCCCGCGGGAGCCGGGATAGTGGGCCCGCGCAGCCCCGCCGGCAGAGCTCCTGTAGTTCCGTACGCCCACCGTTCTCGACTGGGGGTCACCGCCCATGACCAGCTCCACCCCGCGCAGAACCGTCCTTGCCGCGGCGCTCGCGGCCGCCGCGGGGACGGCCGCCACCGGCCCCGCCGCGGCAGCCGTCCCCACCACACCGTCCGGCCCCGACTGCGCCGCCTCCGACTGCGCGGCCGAAGGCGGCGACCGGGGCCACGCCCCCGCCGCCGGTCTCGTCGACAACCGCTTCTGGTCCTCGTACACGGACTGGAGGTGCGGCACGGCGGCCGGTACGCAGGCGGTCGCCGGCCGCCGCCCCGGCCTGGTACTCGACACCCCCACCGGCCGCCTCGACTACACCGACCCGCACACCGGACGCACCTCCGCCTGGGAGTACGCGAGCTGGACCTCGCCCGTCCACACTCCGGCCGTGCCCGCCACCGAGGTCATCGCCTCCTGGAACGCCGAGACACCCCCCGGCACCTGGCTCCAGGTCGAACTCTCCGGCACCTACTCCGACGCCGGCACCACCCCCTGGTACGTGCTCGGCCGCTGGGCCTCCGGCGACGACGACATCCGCCGCACCTCGGTCGACGACCAGACGGACGGGAAGAGCACCGTCTGGACCGACACCTTCGCCATCGACGACGCGGCGAGCGGCCTGCGGCTGAGCTCGTACCGCCTCCGTCTGACCCTCTATCGCACCCCGGGCAGCGACCTCACCCCCACGGTGTGGCGGCTCGGCGCCATGGCCTCGGACATCCCGGACCGCTTCACCGTCCCGGCCTCCGAACCGGGCCTGGAACGCGAGCTGGACGTCCCGCGCTACTCCCAGAACATCCACGTCGGCCAGTACCCCGAGTACGACAACGGCGGCGAGGCCTGGTGCAGCCCGACCTCCTCCCAGATGATCGTCGAGTACTGGGGGCGCGTGCCCACGGCCGAACAGCTGGCCTGGGTGAACCCGGCCTTCGCCGACCCGCAGGTCTGCCACGCGGCCCGCTTCACCTACGACCACCAGTACCTGGGCTGCGGCAACTGGCCCTTCAACGCCGCCTACGCGGCCGGCTACCCCGACATGAACGCCGTCGTCACCCGGCTCCGCTCGCTCACGGAACTCGAATCGCTGGTCCGGGCCGGCATCCCGGCCATAACGTCCCAGTCCTTCCGCAAGGAGGAACTGACCGGCGCCGGTTACGGCACCTCGGGCCACCTGATGACCGTCATCGGCTTCACCCCCGACGGCGACGTCATCGCCAACGACCCCGCCTCACCGAGCAACGAGGCGGTCCGCCGGGTCTACCGGCGCCGCGAGTGGGAGAACATCTGGCTGCGCACGAAGAGGTACGACGCGAACGGCAAGGTCAGAAGCGGTACGGGCGGTGTCTGCTACCTCTTCTGGCCGGTCGAGCCGGCACCGGGCCAGCACCGCGCGCTGCAGGCACTCGGCCTGGTGTGAGCATGTGCGGCCCGACGGTCGTCTCGACGACCTGACGGCAGCGCTCCTGGACGTCCTGCGTGAGGCGGCCGTACCGGTCCACCGTGACCTTGATCGAACGATGTCCGAGCCGGCGAGACACCTCGTGGATGGACACTCCGTTGGTCAGGGCCACGGTGGTCCACTCGTGCCGCAAGTCGTGCGGGTTGTATGCGGGAAGCTCGAGCCGCTTGATGGCGCGGTCCCACGACTTCCGTAGGAGATCGGGATACGGCATTCCGCCGCTCGCATTGCAGATCGGAAGCCGGTCGATGAATGGCTCAAGGGAGGCAGGCACGGGTATGTCGCGCCACTCGCCTTCTTTCCGATGCTTCAACGGGGCGTATTTCGGCGTGTACTTTCCGAAAGCGTCCTTTTAGTGAATCACCTGCCGCCGGATTCGCAGGGTGCCGTTGCGGCCCCCGGCCAGGTACTCCACGGTCTCCCACCGGCACGGCGAGCGGGTCCTCGCCCAGGAACCGGCCGACGTAGCGGACCGTGCAGATCTGCACCTCGATGCCTAGCTGGTGCGCGTCGGTACTCCGCAGCGCGATCAGATCGCGGTCGTCATCGTCGAGGAAGAAGAACCCCTCCAGCTCCGGGCGCGTGGGGGCCTCGGTGAACGTCCCGTACGCCTCGGCCTTTATCTGTACCCGGGCCGACGGTGTCAGGGACGTACGCCACGTGGTGCCCAACCAGGTGTCCGCCTCTGTCGCTGACACTCGCTTGTGACCGTTGTCCGCGACCGTCGTTGCTCCATCCAAGGGATCCACTGGGCGCGGAGGGGCTGGGATGTACGTGCGACGGGTCGTGGGAACGGGGATGCGCCACGAGACGTACACCGTCGTGGACGGCGAGGGACGGGTCGTCGAGATGGTGGACGACTACCTCGCCCTGTGCACCGACCGGGAGCATTCGCCGAACACCCTGCGGGCCCGCGCCTTCGACCTGAAGGCATGGCTGGTCTTCCTTCAGCTCCTGGACGTTGACCTGCTGGCGGCGTCCCCCGAGCAAGTGGACCAGTTCGCCGGGTGGTTGCGGCGTCCGGTCCAGCCGGGGCGGCTGCGGTCAGCGGACGCCGATGGTCCGGCCCGGGAGCCGTCAACGGTGAACCGCGCGCTGGACAGCGTCTACATGTTCTACGGGTTCCTTGCTCGCCGCGGCATCGGCATGGGAGCCCAACTGACGCACCGCCGGGCGACATCGATCGGCGACCACGGAGGATTCCTTGCCGGCATCGCGGAGCGGCAGGTCAATGGACGGCCGACGCGGCTGAAGCAGGTCAAGCGGCGGCCGACGACGCTGACCGACGCCGAGGTGCAACGGATCCTCGATGCGTGCGAGCGGTTGAGGGATCGGCTGCTGATGGCGTTGATGTTCGAGACGGGCTGCCGGATCGGGCAGGCGCTGGGGCTGCGGCACGAGGACATCAACACGGACCGGCGGACGCTCACGCTGCGGCCCCGCGAGGACAACGCCAACCGCGCACGCGGCAAGAGCCGCGACCTCAAGGAGATCCCCGTCCGGCAGACGCTGCTCGACCTCTATACGAACTACCTGTTCGCCGAGTACGGCGAGCTGGACTGCGACTACGTGTTCGTGAACCTGTGGAACGGATCGGTCGGCACGCCAATGACGTACTGGGCGGCGATGAGCCTGGTCAAGCGGCTGCGGCGACGCGCAGGCCTCGCCTTTCACCCGCACCTGTTCCGGCACACTCACGCGACTGCGCTTCTGCGGGCGGGCGTGCGGCTGGAGGTCGCGAGTGAGCTGCTCACGCACGGCTCGGTCCAGACCACGATGGACACCTACGGCCACTTGGACACGGACGACCTGGCCGAAGAGCTGGACCGCGTCGGCTTCCGGGGCTCGTGGTGAGCGCCGACGGCCGTCTGGCCGCTGTGGTTCCGTTCCCCGGAGATCCGCAGGCCGCGGCCCTGCTTCGCGTGGTGCGGACGGAGTTCCGAGTCGAGTGCTTCGTGCCGCCCGCCAGGCACTTCCTGGCCCCGACCCCGTGCGTGATCACTACGTGCCTGAGGAGGAACGCCTCGCGGGGGTTGTGCGCCGCGCATGACGCGGCCTGGCGGAAGGCCGGCCGACCCGAGCGCGAACAGTGGATCGCGGACCCGGCGAACTGGCCGGCTGGACTGAGCTTGGACGTGGCACCGTGCCTGGTCAGCGGATGCCGGCACTCCGGCGGACTCTCGTGCTTGTGCGACCTCCACCTGGCCGACCTGAACGGCCTGCACTCGCGGGGCCAGCGCGTCAGTGTCCCCCAGTACGCCGCCGCGGCCCCGGCGCTCTCCCGCCCGGCCACCAGGCGGTGCGGCTTCCCCGACTGCGGCTACGAGATCAGCCGCAACGGTTTGTGCGACGGGCACCACTACCGGTGGACGAAGGTCGGACGGCCACCGCTGGCCACGCTGCCCGCCGAGCTGAAGCTCCGCAACGCCCCCAGCTTCTCCGTCACGGGCCTGCCGCCGTTGGTGGCGCTGGAGTTCCAGTACCTGCTCCAGCTCCGTACCGACCAACGACGCTCCAAGGTGGTCCCCAGTTCCTGGGTCCGCGCGGTCAACACCGTCATCGCCGAGGGCGTCTCCTCGGTGCGGGACCGCCCAGCCGATTACTGGCGTCACCTGTCGCTGAACCACACCACCGTCCCGCAGCTCTTCACGGACCTGCTGGAGGCCCTCGGCGACCTCGATGGGCCAGCAGAGGAGTGGGACAGGGACGTGTGGCGACCGGACCAGCTCGGCTACAGCATCGAAGAGCGGCAGCGCGTCGCCCCGCTGGACTTCACCGGCATCGCTCAGCCATGGTTGAGGCAAGCCATCAAGCGCTACCTGCGACTACGGCTCGCGCGCACGGAACTGCGGTCGGCCGCGCGCAACCTCCACGACTTCGTCCTCTTCTCCCGGTTCCTCGCGGAAGCCCACCCCGACCGGCAGAACGACCCAGCGGTGCTGGACCGACCCCTGCTGGAGTCGTACATCGGCTGGGTCGGCCGCAGGACCGTGGAACGGCAGGGGCCGTACTTCGGCCAGCCCGTGTCCCCGGGCAGCCGCAGCCGCCTGCTGTCGGCGGTCTCCACCATGCTCGAAACGTGGCGCCGCTACGACTGGCAGCCCGCGCTACCCGCCGGCGCCCGGATTCACCGGGACGAATACCCGCGGCCGCGCGGGATGAAGGCCAACTTCATCGACGAGTGTCTGAAGGAGCAGATCGAGTCCGAGGAGAACTTGGCGCTGCTCGCCCCCGAGACCCGCACACTGGTGCTGATCTGCCGCGACGAGGGCCTACGCATCAGCGAAGCACTCACCCTGAAGACCGACTGCCTGAAGAAGACCCCGTCAGGCCGCTGGGCCCTGGTCCACTACAAGAGCAAGGACAAGAGCTTCCGGGCCATCCCCGCCTCGCGCGTGGTGGCGGACGCGATCCGGGAACAGCACGGCCGGGTGCGGGAGCGGTTCGGTGGCGCCTGCCAATGGCTGTTCCCCAAGGTCAGCGGGAACCCGGACGGAAAGTATCCGATGCCCTACGGCACTGTCGACACCCGATTCGACGCCTGGCTGAAGCGGATTCGCCTCATCGACTCCAACGGCGACCCCGCTGCCGTCAGCTGGCATCAGTTCCGCCACACGCTCGGCACTAGGATGGCGAACGCGGGCGTGTCCGGCCGCACCATCCGCGAGGTCCTCGGGCACACCTCCTGGGCAATGCAGGAGCACTACTCGCGCATCGCGGACGACACCCTTCGCCGCGAGTACGAGGAGAAGTACGAGGTCCGCTTCAACCTCAAGGGCGAGGCCGTCAGGGTCCGCCGCGACGCCGACCTGTCCGGCGTCGAGTGGCTCGCCGAGAGGATCGGGCGCCGTCTCCACGCGGTGGCCGGCGGCTGGTGCGGACGGCACATCGCACGTCCCTGCCCAAAGACCGCCGCCGACGGCTGCTACTTCTGCGAGGACTTCCAAACCGATCGACAGTTCCTGCCCATTCACCTCGACACTCTCGCCCGCACCCGCGAACTTCAGGCCGGTGCCGAAGCGGCAGAACGTCCCCGCGCTGTCGCCGTCACGAGCGACTGGCCACCGCAGTCGAGCACGTCATCGCCCGCATCACCGACCAGGAACACGACGAACTGGCCCCGACACTGGACGCGGGCGACACCGGGCACCACACGACCGGGCAGACAGCCGATGCGCGCTGACAACTCCGCCCACCTGGCCGAGGCCGCCCAGCAACGCCGCCTGGACTGCATCGACCGCGTCCAAGCCGCCCTCGACAGCCTGGAGCGCGACGGCGGGCCCATCACCGTTGCCGGTGTCGCCTCCCGAGCCGGAGTCTCCCGGACCTTCCTCTACGACGGCGCCCAGTCAGCCCTTCTGGCCAGACTGCGGGCCCTCGCCAACAGACAGCCCGCCTCGGACCGACCCGCCCTGCCCGACAAAGAACGCATCACCACCAAGTCCCACGAAGCCATCGTGCGCGCGTTGCGGGGCGCCAACCGGAAACTCAACGAGGACAACGAGCGGCTCCGGACCGAGCTCGCCGTCGCGCTCGGACAACTCCGCGACCTTCGCCGCCGTATCCCCATACAGTCCGCGGCCCAACGCGACTGACGCTCTCCTAGTCCGCCCCTGGACGAACCCGTTCGAGGCGAATCCGGCGCATGTCATGATCGGCGCATGGACGAATACTCGTGGCCGGACAACGGCGTCGAGGCCGGAGCTCGGTCCAGGGCAGCCTGGTCCGCGACCTGTCTGGCCTTGCCCGTCGGAACCTCGGTGACCGGCGAGGTCGTCGGCCGCCAGCCCTTCGGTGTCTTCATGACCATCGACAATGCCCCGGACGCGATCGGCCTGGCCGAGATCACGGCGATGCCCCGGGATGCAGTACTCCCGCTCATCGGAACCCGCGTCAGCGGCGAAGTCATCTGGCATGCCGGCCACAACTACCAGGTGAAGATCAAGCTCGACGAATGGAAGGCAAGCACCTGATGCCCAGGCCCAGGCAGGACTGGCGCAGCCGACTGGGCCGACCCGCCACGGTCGTGCTGTTCAGGACCCCAGTCAAGTGGCGCTTCGCGGTCTACCTCGCCGATCCTGGCGGTGTCCTGGACGGCGCGCTTCCCAACGAATCTCCCGACGGCTCACCCGAGTCCGCTCAGGAGGCCATGCACCGCTGGATCGAGGACACCTTCCAAAACCCGGTCACCATGGCCTGGACGCCCACCGACAAGCCGGACTGGTGGACAGGGGATGTCACCGCAGCCCAGTCCGGAACCGCGGAGGAGCCGCTTCGCTGACACTGTCAGCGAAGTAGATGACCTGCTCAGTTCGGCTCTTCTTAAGGACAGGTACAGATAACGGCCTGCTCATCAGTCAGAAACTCCACCGGCACGAGGCGGACCGGCTACCGCGACCTCCTCGCCCTGGTCCCCAACCCGAACCAGAACGGCGACAAGGACCTCCAGGTCTACAAGAACAACGGCATCGGGCTCGTCAACGCCGACGAGGGCCCGATGACCCTCCGGGTGACCAGGACGTCGAACAACCACTGGGCCCACGCCGACCAGGTCATTGGCGGCGACTTCGACGGTGACACCAAGCCCGACGTCCTCATCAGGGCGGCGAACGAACTGTGGTTCTACCGCGGCACTCGCGCGGCCACCATCGGCTTCGGCACGGGTGCTGTCGCCCCGATCGGGGACACCACGTCGGAGTGGAACAAGTACACGATCGTCTCCACCGGCGACATCAACGGTGACAAGCTCCCGGACCTGCTGCTCCGTGACGACGCCACCGGTGACCTCTTCCGCTCGTACGCCACGGCCGACCCCGCCAACGACAAGAAGATGAATTTCGCCACCTGGGGCCAAGGCCGGGTCAAGATCGGCAGCGGTCTGACGAAGTCCCTGTACCCCCAGCTGGGCGTCTCCGGTGACCTCGACGGCGACGGCTCCGGCGACGGAATCACCGACGGCGACAAGATCCCCGACCTGTGGGCCCGCAAGGCCGACAACACCATGGTCGGCTGGCGCGGCAAGGGCACACCCACCAGCCTCACCGGTTTCGACGCCCCCTACGTCATCGACGGCATCACCGGCGGCATCCGCCTCGCCCCCAAGACCGTCATCGCCCCCGGACACTCCATCACCAGTCAGTCCTCGACCCTGACCATGGGCTTCGACGGCAAGCTGGTCATCACGAGCAAGTCCGGCGCGAAGGTGTGGAGCAGCGCAGCCGGCCCCGCGAACTCCTTCGCCCGCGTCGACGACAACGGCAACCTCTCCGTCTGCGACGCCCAGAACAACTGCCTGCAGGCCACCAAGGCCACCAACGCCGGTGAGGGCTTCGCCGTCCTCAAGGACTCCGGCGACCTCACCGTCTACAACGACAAGAGCCAAGCCCTGTGGTCGAGCGGCACCTCCGTCCGCCACGACTACAACGGCGACGGCCGCAGCGACATAGCGAACTGGTACGACTACGGCGACGGCCACGACGAGATCCACAGCTTCGCCACCAACACGGACGGCACGTTCAAGGCCCCGCTGCATGCCTGGTCGACCCCGGCCGGCAACTACTGGGCCGAGAACATGAAGCACACCACCGGTGACTTCAACGGCGACGGCATCGGCGACATCGCGGCCTTCTACGGCTACGAAGACGGCCGGGTGAACCTGCGCACGTGGCTGGGCAAGGGGGACGGCAACTTCAACGCTCCGTTCGTCTCCTGGAGCGTGCCCGCCGGTCACTGGAACTTCGACGCGATCCACGCCCAGTCCGGCGACTTCAACGGCGACGGCCGCGACGACATCGCCGCCTGGTACTCCTACGGCGACGGCAGCGACAAGCTGTTCACCTTCACCTCCAACCTCAAGGGAGGCTTCAACTACCCCTTCTCCTCGTTCTACCGGGCGGACGGCTGGTACGTGCCGAACATGAAGTTCACCACGGGTGACTACAACGCGGACGGCCGCGACGACCTCGGCGTCTTCTACGGCTACTCCAACGGTGACACCAAGCTGTTCACCTTCACCGCCAAGCCCGACGGCGCCTTCAACGAACCCGTCTCCGGCTGGTCCAGCACTGACTGGGGCAGCTTCGCGGCCACCTCGGTGCACTCGGGCGACTTCAACGGCGACGGCCGCGACGACATCGTCACCTGGTACGACTACGGCGACGGCCACGACGCCATGATCAGCTTCACCCCGAGCGGCACCGACGGGAAGTTCGGCAACCGACGGGAGATCTGGACCATCCCGGCCGGCAACTTCTGGCGCGAGAACCTGAAGATCGTCACCGGTGACTTCAACGGCGACGGCCGCGACGACGTCGGCGGCATGTACGGCTACGAGGACGGCCGCGTCAAGATGTTCACCTGGACCGCCAAGACCGACGGCACTCTCAACTACCACCTCGGAGGCTGGGAGGCCGCTCCCGGAAACTGGAGCTTCGGCGGGGTCCGCATGATCGAGCGCTACAGCCCTGCCTGAGGGATGCCGCTCGACCGATCCCGGAACGCCGTGTAACCGAGCGGCGTTCCGGATCCGGTGACTGAAGCAGGGCCTCTCGGCGCCGCGGGTTCACATTCGATCCAGCGGCCCGAGGGGCCCTACTTTCGCACATGCGCGCATGCCGAGCTCCCGCGCGGGAACACGCACGGCCGTGACCGGCATACACGCCAGCGCCCAGGTACCCATGTGTCGCTGGCGCGAGGATGGCGTGATCACGAAACTGCGTGACGGTCAGAAGACGAGCGCCACGGACTGGGCCCACGGTACCGGCGGGATCCACATCTGGATGAGTACGTCAGGCGGTGGTCTGGCCTACTGCCTGTACGGGTACGACGCTGCTCCGTCGCTGGTGCCGGCCAGGTGGGGGGTACGCGTTCCAACCGCCCACCCCGACTACTGGCGCGAGGCGAAGGACCTGCTCGCCACCTACGTCAAGAGGGCCGGTGGGGGCTCCTGTTGCGCTCCACAGCAGACGGCCGGCAGGCCGAGGAATGAGAAGGCCGTGAATAACCCAAGATTCGATCTGCCTCCCCAAGCCCCACCCGACGCCATCGCCGGGTGGAACGATCTGGCCGACCGTGTCTGCTGTGAACTGGTCCGGGCCGGACTTCCCGCCCGCAGAGCCGACCTCGACGGTGGCTCGCTGGACAGGCCCGGTGCGGATGTCCACGTGGACCGGATCCTCGAAGGCGGAGTGTACGTGGACTGGCGGACGGACGCGGAGTTGCAGACCGCTGCCCTCGAACTCTTCGAGAAGGGGATCGACTACGCGGATCCGCCTCCGGTCGTGCGCCACCACCGGGACATTCACAAGATCATGCAGAGCGCCCTGCTGGGCATCCTGGCCTCGGCCGGATTCCAGGTAGAGGTACCAGATCCGCACGGGCATGGAAGTGCGGTGTAGGTGCAGAGTCTGCGCCCCTGATCCTTGCTCGTCGGGCCCGACGACTCGGCGAAACGGAAACCGCGCCGGCGGGCTCGGTGGGGTTTCTTTGTGACCTGCTCGACAGCATGATCCGGGCTCTCGGAGGAAGGATTCAATCTGGATCCCGACGCCGAGACGGCTTCGGCGGCCGTGTACGTGGGGTGGAGGTGTGACGCTGGCCTGGTACAGGCTGCGGTGGAGGCTCTCGCGGCCGGAAACCCTTTCGGTCCGGCCGTCCAGTGGCCGGGAACGATCGGTCTCCGTATGCAGGCTGCGCTGATCGGAATCCTGTTGTCGGCAGGGATCATCGCGACCCTGGAGAGTGGCGGAATGAATCCGGAACACGTTCTGGTGTTCGGGCGGGTGTCCGTGGAGTTCTGTTAGGGCCGAGGGCCCCGGAGTCAGCACCGATCCAGCACGACGCACCCTGATGGACCGGAACGGACGCCAGCGGAAGTCAGCACCAGGTCAGCACCAGCGAGTCTTCGCTCGATTTGTCTTACGCAGTCCATGTCTCTGACCTGCATGTTTGTGTAGGTGTGGTGCTGTGTGGTGAGTGGGCCCTCCCATTTGGAGAACATCTGGCTGCGGACGAAGAGGTGCGACGCGAACGGCAAGGTCAGAAGCGGTACGGGCGGTGTCTGCTACCTCTTCTGGCCGGTCGAGCCGGTACCGGGCCAGCACCGCGCGCTGCAGGCACTCGGCCTGGTGTGACCATGGAGGGCTCACGGCCGCCTCGACGACCTGACGGCAGCGCTCCTGGCCGTCCTGCGTGAGGTGGCCGTACCGGTCCACCGTGACCTTGATCGAACGATGTCCGAGCCGGCGAGACACCTCGTGAATGGACACTCCGTTGGTCAGCGCCACGGTGGTCCATTTGTGCCGCAAGTCGGCATGCGGGGCGACCCTCGAATCCCCTGGCCGCGGAGGGCAGGGAGAGTCTCGACTTCCTGTTGTCGAAGCAGGAGTGAAGAGACGGCTCATCCTCACCGCAGGACAGACACTGCAGACCCGGCACGTGCCGCACCAATGACCACGCTGTTCCTGCCGCCCGCCGCCCCGGCCGACCCCTCGGCGGGGCGCCGCGGCGCGGCCGTCCTCACCCGCGGCGACCGACAGGCGACGGGCTGGCTCGAAGCGTACGCGGCGGTGGGCGACTGCCCCCGAGGACCTCTCGACGGTTCGTCCCCCGAGCCGCAGGACCGGGGGAGGGGACCGGCGCCCCCGATCCCGCGAGCCGCAGGACCGGGAGACGCGACCGGCGCCCCTGATCCGCGAGCCGCGGGACCGGGCGACGCGACCGGCTCCCCCCCCCCGGCCGACCCGGGCCGCTGCGCCCCCGGACCGAGCCGCGGCGCCCGCCCCGAGCGCGGCCGCCCCCGGCCCCCGGGACGTGACCGGCGTCCTATCCCCGGCCCGCCCCCCTGGCGCAAGGTGGTCGGCATGACGTCCACCACCCACTCCCGTCCCCTCGCCCGCGCACGGACCGGCGGCCCCCGTGACGACGGCCCCAAGATCCTGGAGCACGTCCTCGGCTGGACCCTCGTCGTCCTGCTCGCAGTCCTCGTCACGCGGGCCGGCCTCATGTGACCCGACGCCGGGCGACCGGCAACCGTGTGGATCCCCGGCGGCCATGTGATCCCCCGGTACGGAACGGGCATACTCCCCCCGATCGCCGCGCCCCGCGCGCCCGGCAGGGAGGAGCGTCCGGCCATGGCCGACAGCACCGCGGACGGCGTGGAGCGCCGACTGCCCACCGACGAGGCCCGGGAACTGCTCTCCCTCGTGCGGGACATCGCCCGCCGGGAGATCGCCCCGCATGCCGCCGAGGAGGAGGCCGCCGGGCGCTTCCCCCGCGAGCTGTTCGTGCTGCTCTCCCGCTCCGGCCTGCTGGGACTGCCGTACGACCCCGAGTACGGCGGGGGCGGCCAGCCGTACGAGGTCTACCTCCAGGTCCTTGAGGAGCTCGCCGCCGCCCGCCTCACCGTCGGGCTCGGCGTGAGCGTCCACAGCCTGTCCTGCCACGCGCTCGCCGGCTTCGGCACTCCGGAGCAGCGGGCCGCGCACCTGCCCGCGATGCTCGGCGGCGGGCTCCTCGGCGCGTACTGCCTCTCCGAGCCCTCCGCCGGATCGGACGCGGCGGCCCTGCGGACCCGGGCCGTCCGGGACGGTGACGCGTGGGTCGTCGACGGCACCAAGGCCTGGATCACCCATGGCGGGATCGCGGACTTCTGCACGGTCATGGCCCGTACCGGCGGGCCGGGCGCGCGCGGCATCACCGCCTTCCTCGTGCCGGGGGACGCTCCGGGGCTGAGCGCCGCCCCTCCCGAGCGGAAGATGGGCATGAAGGGCTCGCCCACCGCGCAGCTCCACTTCGACGGGGTGCGGGTCGCGGACGACCGGCGCCTCGGCGCGGAGGGCCAGGGCTTCGCGATCGCGCTCGACGCCCTGGACTCGGGGCGGCTCGGCATCGCCGCCTGCGCCGTCGGCCTGGCCCAGGCGGCCCTGGACGAGGCCGTCGCGTACGCACGGGGCCGCCGCCAGTTCGGCCGGCCGATCGCCGACTTCCAGGGACTGCGCTTCCTGCTCGCCGACATGGCGACCCGGATCGAGGCCGGCCGGGCGCTGTACCTGGAGGCGGCGCGGCTCCGGGACGAGGGGCGGGCCTTCGGCCGGAGCGCGGCGATGGCCAAGCTGTTCTGCACGGACGCCGCGATGCAGGTCACGACGGACGCGGTGCAGGTGCTCGGCGGCTACGGCTACACGGCGGACTTCCCCGTGGAGCGGTATCTGCGCGAGGCGAAGATGCTCCAGATCGTCGAGGGGACCAATCAGATCCAGCGCGTGGTCATCGCCCGTCACCTGGTCGGACCAGAGTCCCGCTGACGCGCACGGTGCGGTCCGCCCAGACCGGTCCCGCGGCGAGCCGGGCCCATTCCTGGTCGCGGTGGCCGGGCAGGGTGCGGCCCTGGCTCGCCCAGAGGGAGAGCACGTCCCGGTAGATCGGCGGGTGGTCGGGGGCGGGGGGCCTGATCTGCGACTGCGCCTGCCCCTGCACCGGTACGGGGACCGGGACGGGTACGGGGGCCGGTGCGGGCGCCTGCTCCGGCGCCGTCGACGGCGTCTGGCGAACCGATTCTTCACCGCGCGGTTCGGCCTGCCGGTGCCGACCGTAACCGCTGGGAGTGGTGTACAGCGTGGTCATGCCCGGACCAACGCGCCCCGGCTGCCGGGGTCACCGCCGCGCGGATTCGAGCGGCAGTTCGCCCGGTACCCGGTGCACGACTCTGGCCCCCCGAGCGGGAGCTGACGTACCGTCAGATCCCATTCGCCGCTCAGGAGGTCAGCCGTGGACGACGACCGGCCCGTCGCGCTCGACGAATACCCCGTGCACCAGGCACCGCTCTCGATGAAGCACCACGTCAGCGGCGACCGCAACGCCTACGACCGGTGCATCTTCCACGTCTTCGACCACACCGGCCGGGCCCTGCTCATCGCCGGTCTCGGCGTCTATCCCAACACCGGCGTCGTGGACGCCTACGCCACCCTGCGCACCGGCGACCGGCTGCACGCCGTGCGCGCCTCCGACGCCCTCGGCGACGACCGGATGCGGCTCTCCGTCGGCCCGCTGACCATCACCGTCGACGAACCCCTCAAGCGCCTCTCCCTGCACTGCGCGGCCGACCCCGACGACCCCGACGGCCTCTCCTTCGACCTCGAATGGACCGGCGACTTCCCCGCCGTCTGGGAGCCCCACCACACCCAGCGCCACGGCGGCCGCCTCACCCTCGAAGGTCGCCGCTTCGTCCAGGCCGGGCACTGCACGGGCACCATCAGGGCCGGTGGCGAGGAGTTCACCGTCACGGCGGGGGAGTGGACCGGCACCCGCGACCGCAGCTGGGGCGTCCGCCCGATCCCCGGCGAGGATCCGGGCCGCGCAGCCGAGTTCCGCCCCGAGGGCTTCCACTGGCTCTGGATCCCGATGCGCTTCGAGGACCGCTTCCTCATGGTCATCGCCCAGGAGGACGCCGACGGCTACCGCAGCCTCAACGAGGCCCTGCTCGTACGTGAAGGCCGCCGCGACACCCAACTCGGCTGGCCCCGCACCGAGATCACGTACCGGCCCGGCACCCGCCACCCCGAGCGGGCCACGGTCCATCTCGCCGACCCGGCCGGGAAGCCCCTGGAGATCGGCGTCGAGATCCTCGCCTCCTCCCCGCTCGCCGTCGGCGCCGGCTACCCGCCCGCCATCGACTGGCAGCACGGCACCTGGCAGGGCCGCGGGTGGACCGACCGCCGCGTCTACGACCTCTCCGACCCGGCCGCCCACCCCATGGCCGCCTACGGCGTCACCGACCACGCCGCCCGCTTCACCCTCGACGGCCGCACCGGTTACGGCATCTTCGAACACGGCTCCTTCGGCCGCCATGACCCCAGCGGCTTCGCCGACCACACCTCGACGGCCAACTGAGGAGGCCGATGTGGCAACCGCCCCACGCCCCCGCACCACCACCCGCGACCCCGAGGAGCTCGGCCGGAGGCTCACCGCCTGGCTGGACCGGCACCTGCCCGGCGCCAGGGTCGACGGCCTCGCCGTCCCCGGCTCCAACGGCATGTCCAGCGAGACCCTGCTCTTCGACCTCGACCACCCGGACGCGCCCGTCCGCGGCTGTGCCCTGCGGCTGGCCGCCGACCCCGCCGCGTACACCGTCTTCCCCGTCTACGACATGGCGCGCCAGCACCGGGTGATGCGCCTCGTCGCCGAGCACACCGACGTGCCCGTGCCGCGCGTGCTCTGGCTGGAGGAGGACCCGGAACCGCTCGGCGCGCCCTTCTTCGTGATGGCCCGCGCCGAGGGCCGCGTACCGCCGGACGTCATGCCCTACACGTACGAGGGGAACTGGCTGCACGCCGCCACCGACGCCGAACGCGCCCTCCTGGAGGCCGAGTCCGTCTCCGTACTGGCCCGGCTGCACGATCAGTTCCCCGCCAAGGAAGCGGAGTTCCTGCTGCCCGAAGGCGCCGGAAGCCCGCTGCGCCGGCACGTGGACGCCCAACGCGCCTACTATGCCTGGGTGGTGGAGGGACTCGCGCCCTCACCGCTCATCGAGTCGGCCTTCGACTGGCTGGAGCAGCACTGGCCGGCCGACGAGGGCCCCGCCGTCCTCGGCTGGGGCGACGCGCGCATCGGGAACATCGTCTACGACGGGTTCACCCCCGCCGCCGTCCTCGACTGGGAGATGGCGGCGTACGTCCCCCGCGAGGTCGACCTCGGCTGGGCGGTCTATCTGCACCGCTTCTTCCAGGACCTGACCGTCGGCTTCGGCCAGCCCGGACTGCCGGACTTCCTGCGGCGCGACGCGGTCGAGCGGCGGTACGCGGAACTGACCGGGCACACCCCGCGCGACATGGAGTTCCACACGCTCTACGCGGCGCTGCGGCACGCGATCGTGATGCTCAGGATCGCGTACCGCCAGGCCCACTTCGGCGAGGTCGAGGTGCCCGGTGACCCGGACGGCCTGATCCTGCACCACGCCACGCTCGCGGCGATGGTGCGGGGAAGCTACTGGTAGCCGGACGGCTCAGGCCGCGCGCCGCATCTGCGGCACCCGGATCGGACGCGAGCCCGGACCGCCGACGTGCGAGAAGGGCTGCGTGCGCCAGTCGAGACCCTGGGGGAGCGTCAGGAGCAGCGCGGTGTCCTGCTCCTGGACGCCCAGGACGTCGTCGGCGGGACGGGCCTCGGAGGCCGAGAGGCCCGTGCCCGGGCAGACCGTCAGGACGAAGGGGTTCCACGGCGTCGGGCAGAGGGCGTGCTCCGGCAGCGCGTCCTCGTCCGCGAGCAGCGCGATGGGCTGCACGCACTCCGGGCAGACGACCCGGAACATCTCAAAGGTGTCGTACGCGTCGAGCTCGTCGGACGTGTCGACCGATTCAACAGGCTCCTGCATTGGGATTCTCCCCCTCGGCTGGGTCGGCCGGATCTGTACGGCCTCGACCACAGCAAGCCCTTCCCATGCGGAACTCCGCATAACCGTGAGCCGAGACGTCGGGGCGGACGCAAACCTGTGGCGTTCGTCACATGCCTGTCGCAGGTGCCCCGTGACAGCCCATAGCGCCCTATACGGCCCGCCCCCGGCTGTGCCCGATTCCCGCCGGGGTCATAGGGTCACCGCATGGAGGAGCTGGATCGTCAGATCGTGGAGTTGCTCGTCAAGGACGGGCGCATGAGCTACACCGACCTGGGCAAGGCCACCGGCCTGTCCACGTCGGCGGTGCATCAGCGCGTCCGCCGGCTGGAGCAGCGCGGTGTCATCCGCGGCTATGCCGCCGTCGTCGACCCGGAGGCCGTGGGTCTGCCGCTCACCGCGTTCATCTCGGTCAAACCCTTCGACCCCAGCGCCCCGGACGACACCCCCGACCGGCTCGCCGACATCCCCGAGATCGAGGCCTGCCACAGCGTCGCGGGCGACGAGAACTACATCCTCAAGGTCCGCGTCGCCACCCCGCTGGAGCTGGAGCACCTGCTCAGCCGCATCCGCTCCCAGGCCGGCGTCTCCAGCCGCACGACGGTCGTCCTGTCCACGCCGTACGAGGCCAGGCCGCCGCGCATCTGACGCGAGCGGCGCGCCAGGGGGGACCTGCCGGACAAACCGGGTCCGGGCAGGTCCTAGCCTGGTGGGCATGAGTGAAAGCATGTCCTCCGGCGAACACCGCACCGTGCTGCTGCGCGGTGGAGAAGTCCACAGCCCCGCAGACCCCTTCGCCACCGCCATGGTGGTGGAGCGCGGTCATGTCGCCTGGGTGGGCTCGGAGGGCGCGGCCGACGCCTTCGCGTCCGGCGTGGACGAGGTCGTCGACCTGGAGGGCGCGCTCGTCACCCCGGCCTTCGTCGACGCCCATGTGCACACCACCGCCACCGGCTTCGCCCTCACCGGGCTCGACCTGTCCTCCGCCGCCTCGCTCGCCGAGGCCGCCGAGCTGATCCGGGCCCACGCCGCCGCCCGCCCCGAGGACCGCATCCTCATCGGCCACGGCTGGGACGCCTCCCGCTGGCCCGAGCGCCGCCCGCTCACCCGCGCCGAGCTCGACGAGCTCACCGGCGGCCGCCCGCTCTACCTGACCCGGATCGACGTCCACTCGGCCGTCGTCACCACCGCCCTCCTCGACCTCGTGCCCGGCGTCCGCGACCTGGACGGCTTCCACGACGGACAGCGGCCGCTCACCGGCGACGCCCACCACGCCGTGCGCGCGGCCGCCTTCGCCGCCGTGTCGCCGCAGCAGCGCACCGAGGCCCAGCGCGCCGCCCGGCTCAAGGCCGCCTCCCTCGGCATCGGCACCCTCCACGAGTGCGGCGGACCGCAGATCTCCTCCGAGGAGGACTTCACCGGCCTCCTGGACCTCGCGCGCGAGGAGGCCGGACCCCGCGTCGTCGGCTACTGGGCCGACCTCGACGTCGAGCGGGCGCGGGCCCTGGGCGCCCTCGGCGCGGCCGGCGACCTCTTCGCCGACGGCTCGCTCGGCTCCCACACCGCCTGCCTCCACGAGCCGTACGCCGACCACACCGGGCACCGCGGCTCGGCCCACCTGGACGCGGCCGCCGTCGCCCTGCACGTCGTCGCCTGCACCGAGGCGGGCCTCCAGGCCGGTTTCCACGCCATCGGCGACGCCGCCGTGTCCGCCGTCGTCGAGGGCGTCAGGGCCGCCGCCGACAAGCTCGGCCTGGCCCGGATCCGCGCCGCCCGGCACCGCGTCGAGCACGTCGAGATGCTCACCCCCGAGACGATCGCCGCCTTCGCCGAGCTGGGCCTCACCGCCTCCGTCCAGCCCGCCTTCGACGCCCTCTGGGGCGGTGAGGACGGCATGTACGCCGACCGGCTCGGCGCCGAGCGGGCCCGCACCCTCAACCCGTACGCCGCCCTCCTGCGCGCCGGTGTGCCGCTGGCCTTCGGCTCCGACAGCCCGGTCACCCCGCTCGACCCCTGGGGCACCGTCCGCGCCGCCGCCTTCCACCGGACCCCCGAGCACCGGATCTCCGCCCGGGCCGCCTTCACCGCCCACACCCGGGGCGGCTGGCGGGCCGTCGGCCGGGACGACGCGGGCACGCTGGTCCCCGGCGCCCCCGCCGACTACGCGGTCTGGCGCACCGAGGAGCTCGTCGTCCAGGCGCCCGACGACCGGGTCGCCCGCTGGTCCACCGACCCCCGGTCCGGAACGCCCGGCCTGCCCGATCTGTCGCCCGGTCTGGAGCTCCCGGTCTGTCTGCGCACGGTGGTGTACGGGCAGACGGTCTTCGTACGGCCGAACGAGTGATGTGGGGACATTCCGCACCCAGGACCACGGTCCCGCACGCTTGTCCCCCACCTGCGGATCTTCCCCTCCTGCCTGCGGTTTTGGGAAGTCTTCGCAGGTCAAGCGGGTGTTGACAGTCGCCGGGCGGGGGCGGGTAGGTTCACGGCGTCCACCACAGGACGTCCGACCGGACCGCACCCCCACGCCGTAGCCGAACGCCGCCCGCGCCTCGGTCGCGAGGGAAGGTTTCTCCGGCGGAAGGTGCGACCCGGGTGGGGCCCGGACGTTCAGTAGACAACGGCTCTCGGTCGACCCGCAGCCAGCGGATCCCAGGTCGGACCGAAGGACGCCGGGCCCCGCACCGCACCTCACCGGGGCGCGCGCCCCGCGTCACCCGTCCCACCCGACCCGCCGCGCCGGAGCACTCCGGGGACCTCGCTATGGTGGGGGCCTGCGTATGTATCCGAAGGGGCAGTAGTGAACGACGGTGGCCAGAGGCGTTACGGCCCGCTCGGCAAGGCCTTGGTGATCATTCCGACCTACAACGAGGCGGAGAACATCAAGCCGATCGTCGCGCGGGTGCGGGAAGCCGTACCCGAGGCGCACGTTCTCGTCGCCGACGACAACAGCCCTGACGGCACGGGCAAGTTCGCGGACGAGATCGCGTCCGAGGACGACCATGTGCACGTCCTGCACCGCAAGGGCAAGGAGGGGCTCGGCGCCGCCTACCTCGCCGGCTTCCGGTGGGGCATCGAGCACGGCTACGGCGTCCTCGTCGAGATGGACGCCGACGGCTCCCACCAGCCCGAGGAGCTCCCGCGGCTGCTCACCGCCCTCAAGGGCGCGGACCTGGTCCTCGGCTCCCGCTGGGTGCCGGGCGGCCGGATCGTGAACTGGCCGAAGTCCCGCGAGTTCATCTCCCGGGGCGGCAGCCTCTACTCGCGCGTGATGCTCGACGTGCCGATCCGCGACGTCACCGGCGGCTACCGGGCCTTCCGCAAGGAGACCCTGGAGGGCCTCGGCCTGGAGGACGTGGCCTCGGCCGGCTACTGCTTCCAGGTCGACCTGGCGCGCCGCGCGGTCGCCGCCGGCTTCCATGTCGTCGAGGTCCCGATCACCTTCGTGGAGCGCGAGGTCGGCGACTCGAAGATGAGCCGCAACATCGTCGTCGAGGCGCTGTGGCGGGTCACCGGCTGGGGTCTGACGGCGCGGGCGGAGAAGGTCGGCAAGCTGCTCGGCCGCAAGTCCTCCTGACGTCCGTACGGATCCCCGTACCGATCCCTCCGTACTGATCCCTCCTTTACGACGTTCCGGCGGGGCGCCAGGCACACTGGGCTGCATGACGACCGGCGCACCGCCTCCCCTCGCCCCGAAGCGCTCACGCGCGCGTACGTACCTTCCGCTCGGCCTCGCCGCCTGGCTGGTCCTGGAGATCTGGCTGCTCACGGTGGTGGCGGACGCGGCGGGCGGACTGACCGTCCTCGCGCTGCTGGTCGGCGGCGCCGTGCTCGGCGCCACCGTCGTCAAGCGGGCCGGCCGCCGCGCCTTCGGCAACCTCACCTCGACCTTCCAGCAGGCCCAGGCAGCCGCGCAGAGCGGCGTGGCGCCCTCGCCCGCCGACCGGGCCGGGTCGGACGACCGCAACGGCTTCCTGATGCTCGGCGGCCTGCTCCTGATGATCCCCGGCCTCCTCTCGGACGCGGCCGGCCTGCTCCTGCTGATCCCGCAGGTCCGCTCCTTCCTCGGGCGGTACGCGGAGAAGGCCGTCGAGCGCCGGATGAGCGCCGCGCCTCCCGGCAGCCTCCAGGACGCGTTCCAGCAGGCCCGTATCCACCGGCCGGACGGGAAGGTGGTCCAGGGCGAGGTCATCCGCGAGGACACGCCCCAGGGCCCGCACCGGGCCGACGAACCGCGCCCGCCCCTGATGCCCTGACCTGACCCGTGCCCCGCTCCCCGGAGACGCTCCGGGGAGCGGGGCACGTCGACGCTCCGGGGGACAGCAAGGCTCGCAGCGCCCCAGCGCCCCGGGGCACGTCAACGCTCCGGGGGAGCGGGCCCCCGAACACGCTCCGGGGGAGCGGGCCCCCGAACACAGGGCACGGGAACGCCGCGGGGCCCGGTACACGATGCGTGTACCGGGCCCCGCGGCGTTGTGCTTGTGCGGCGATCCGCTAGGCGGACTTGCGGCTGTCGCGCGGATGCACGGCGATGTTCATCGCGCCGGAGCGCAGGACGGCCAGCCTCTCGGCGAGGACCTCCTCCAGCTCCTCGCGGGTGCGGCGCTCCATGAGCATGTCCCAGTGCGTACGCGCAGGCTTGCCCTTCTTCTCCTCAGGTCCGTCCCCGTCCACCAGGAGTGCCTGGATTCCGCAGACCTTGCACTCCCACTCCGGCGGAATCTCCGCCTCGACCGAGAAGGGCATCTCAAAACGATGTCCCTTCTCGCATGCGTACTCCACCGCCTGGCGCGGGGCCAGATCGATGCCGCGGTCGGTCTCGTAGCTCGTCACCACGAGGCGCGTGCCGCGAAGAGCTCGCTCACTCATGAATCGTGCCTCCCGGGCTTGTCGCCCACAGGACAGGTGTCGCTGTCGTCGTTATCCGGTCAACGTCCGGTCGGCGGTAAAGATTCCCGTGCCGGGTCATGCGTCGCCCGTCGTGCCGCCCCTTGTTGTACCCACCAGTGCCCGTTTTGTCACATCTGACGGCAGATGTGACCCGGTGTCTTCACCAAAGCAGCACGCAGTAACGGTCCGCCTGGCAGGCCAAACGCGTACACTACCGCCCTTTCACCGCCACGTCTAAATACGGTCGGGTATCGGGTTCCCCGCGGCCTCCACCGCACGCCGGACCGGGACCCGGGCGAGCAGTGTGAAACCGACGGCGAAGAAGATCACCAGGGAGATGATGGCATCCCGGTAGCTTCCGGTCAGCTGATACGCGAGACCGAACACCAGCGGACCGAGCCAGCTGAGCCCCCGGTCGCTCATCTCGTACGCCGAGAAGTACTCCGCCTCCTTGCCGCGCGGCACCAGATGCGAGAACAGCGAGCGCGACAGCGCCTGGCTGCCGCCCAGGACCAGGCCGATCGCGGCCGCCAGGAAGTAGAAGAACACCGGTGAGTGGGCCGGTAGGAAGTAACCCGCCGCCAGGATCAGCGTCCAGACCGCCAGCGAGCCCAGAATCGTCCGCTTGGCGCCGTACACCCGGGCGAGTCGCCCCATCCCGAGGGCGCCCGCCACCGCGAGCACCTGGACGAGCAGGACCGCCGTGATGAGCGTCGTCTGGTCGAGGTCCAGCTCTTCGGAGCCGTAGATCGAGGCCTGCGAGATCACCGTCTGCACGCCGTCGTTGTAGATCAGGTACGCGAGGAGGAAGGAGAGCGTCAGCGGGTGCCGGCGCATGTCCTTCAGCGTCGCCCGCAGCTGGGCCCAGCCACTGCCCACCGCCCCCTCGGCGGCCCGGCCGGGCCGCTCCGGGCGGACCTGCCGGTCGCGCAGCCGGCGCAGCGGCACGAGCGTGAAGGCGCCCCACCACAGGCCGGCCGAGGCCAGACAGATCCGGACCGCCTCGCCCTCCGTGAGGCCGAAGGAGTCGTGCCCCGAGTAGAGGACCAGGTTCAGGACGAGGACCAGCGCGCCGGACGTGTAGCCGAAGGCCCAGCCGCGCGAGGAGACGGCGTCCCGCTCGTCGGGCTCCGCGATCTGCGGCAGATAGGCGTTGTAGAGCACCATCGAGACCGACAGTGAGGCGTTCGCCACGATCAGCAGGAAGGTGCCGAGGAGGTAGCGGTCGCCCGCGAGGAAGAACATCCCCGTCGTGGCCGCCGCCCCCAGGTACGCCGAGGCCGCGAGCAGCGGCTTCTTCCGGCCCGTACGGTCGGCCGCCGCGCCCACCAGGGGCATCGCCAGGATCGCGACCACGAGCGAGGCGGACACGGCGTACGCGAAGAGCGAGCCGGCCCGCACGGGGACGCCCAGCGGGTGCACGAAGCCCTCGGCGTCGGCCGCGGCCCGTGCCACCGAGGTCAGGTACGGGCCCAGGAAGACGGTGATCACGCTCGTCGAGTAGACCGAGCACGCGAAGTCGTAGAAGTACCAGCCCCGCTGCTCGCGCTTCCGCTCGGCGGGACCGGTGGCGTACTCCTCCGGCTCGGTGGTGTCAGCGGTCACGGCCGCGCCCCCTCGTTCGTCCCCGTGGTCGGGACGCGGCTCAGACCCATGCTCCACGGTCGGTGAGCACGTCGCGCAGCGTCTCCAGATGATCGGTCATGATGCCATCGACCCCCAGGTCGAGGAGAGAGTTCATCCGCGCCGGATCGTTGACGGTCCACACGTGGACCTGGAGCCCGCGCGCGTGCGCCTCCCGCACGAACCGGCGGTCGACCACCGGGATCCCCGCCTGGCGCTCCGGGACCTGGGCCGCCACGGCCCCCGCCCGCACCGCCGCCGGGATCCCCCAGGAGCGCAGCCGCAGCCCGGCGACCCCGCGCACCCCGTACGAGGTGGCGAGCCGGGGACCGGCCAGGCGCTGTGCCCGCGCGATCCGGGACTCGGTGAAGGAGCCGACGCAGACCCGGTCCCAGGCGCCGGTCCTGCGGATCAGGTCGACGAGCGGGGCCAGGGCCGACTCGGCCTTGAGGTCCACGTTCCAGCGGGCCTCGGGGAACTCCTCCAGGAGGTCCTCGAAGAGCGGCAGGGGCTCGTCGCCCGCCACCCGGGCCTCGCGCACCGCCGCCCACGGCAGGTCGCGGATCCGGCCCGTGGTGTCCGTCACACGGTCCAGGGTCGCGTCGTGGAATGCGACGAGCACGCCGTCGGACGTGGTGTGCACATCGGTCTCGAAGTAGCGGTAGCCCGCCGCGGCGGCCCGGCGGAAGGCGGCCGCGGTGTTCTCCAGGCCGTTCGCCGTGCCGCCGCGATGGGCGAACGCGAGCGGGGAGGGGTGGTCGAGGTAGGGGTGGCGTACGCGAGTCACGGGCGCAGTATGGCGCCTTCCGGTGTCTCGCTGTCTACGGCGGAGGAGACGGAGCCCGGCTCCTGGGCGGCCACGGTGCTCGCGGAGTCCGGCCCCGGGGCGACCCCGGTGCCCGCGGCATCCGGTCTCTGAGCCACCATGGTGCTCGCGGCATCCGGCTCCGGAACGGTGAACCGGCGCAGGAAGAACTGGGCGAGGGGTCCGATCGCGAGCGCGTAGAGGACCGTGCCGACACCGACCGAGCCGCCGAGCAGGAAGCCTGTGGCGACCACCGCCACCTCGATCGCCGTCCGCACCAGCCGGATGGACCGGCCGGTGAGCCGGTGCAGACCGGTCATCAGGCCGTCGCGCGGGCCGGGCCCGAACCGCGCCGCGATGTACAGGCCCGTCGCGACCCCGTTGAGGACGATGCCGAGCAGAAGCAGCGGCACCTGCTCGACCAGACCGTCGACGTCGGGGACGAGTGCCAGGGTGCCGTCCATCGCCAGACCGATCACGAACACGTTGGAGACCGTGCCGAGCCCGGGCCGCTGACGGATCGGGACCCACAGGAGCAGCACCACCGCCCCGACGACGATCGACACCACGCCGATGGTCAGCCCGGTCTTCTCGGCGAGACCCTGGTGGAGGACGCCCCAGGGCTCAAGGCCCAGCCCGCTGCGCACGAGCATCGCCGAGCTGATCCCGTACAGCGCCAGCCCGGCGTACAGCTGGACGAGCCGGCGGGTGAGATGCCGGCCATGGAGTCCGGAGGCGATGGACAAGGAACTGCCCCCCAAGGTGGTGGTAGTGGACTGACTCATGACACTCTGTGGCGGGGGATCGGGTGTCGCCCATGGCCAATTCGAGGAAGGTGGACTGATTTCCATGGCTCAGTGGACTTCGGCGGTGGGACCCGCTCAGCTCGCCCGGCAGCTCCAGGCGCAGCAGCCCCGGCCCGCCGGACCCGGCGCCCGCAAGCCGCCCGCCTACCGCGCCCTGGCCGACGGCATCCGTCTGCTCGTCCTGGAGGGCCGCGTCCCGGTCGCCGCCCGGCTGCCCGCCGAGCGGGAACTCGCCCTCGCGCTCACCGTCAGCCGCACCACCGTCGCCGCCGCCTACGAGGCGCTGCGCACCGAGGGCTTCCTGGAGTCACGGCGCGGCGCCGGCAGCTGGACCGCCGTGCCCGCCGGGAACCCGCTGCCCGCGCGCGGCCTCGAACCGCTGCCGCCCGAGTCCCTCGGCTCGATGATCGACCTCGGCTGCGCGGCGCTGCCCGCGCCCGAGCCCTGGCTCACCCGGGGCGTCCAGGGGGCCCTGGAGGAGCTGCCGCCCTACGCCCACACGCACGGCGACTACCCGGCCGGGCTGCCCGCGCTGCGGCAGATGCTCGCCGACCGGTACACGGCGCGCGGGATCCCCACCATGCCCGAGCAGATCATGGTCACGACCGGCGCCATGGGTGCCATCGACGCCATCTGTCACCTCTTCGCGGGGCGCGGCGAGCGGATCGCCGTCGAGTCGCCCTCGTACGCCAACATCCTCCAGCTGATGCGCTCGGCGGGCGCCCGGCTGGTGCCCGTCGCCATGGCCGAGGGCCTCGGCAGCTGGGACCTGCCCCGCTGGCGGCAGGTGCTGCGGGACGCGGCGCCGCGCCTCGCGTACGTGGTGGCCGACTTCCACAACCCGACGGGCGCGCTCGCCGACGAGGACCAGCGGCGCCAGCTGGTCGAGGCGGCCCGCTCGGCCGGCACGGTCCTCGTCGTCGACGAGACCATGGCCGAGCTGCACCTGGACGAGGACCTGGAGATGCCCAGGCCGGTCTGCGCCTTCGACCCGGCGGGCGCCACCGTCCTCACGGTCGGCTCGGCCAGCAAGGCCTTCTGGGCGGGCATGCGGATCGGCTGGGTCCGGGCTGCGCCCGACGTCATCCGTTCCCTGGTGGCCGCGCGCGCGTACGCCGATCTGGGCACCCCCGTCCTGGAGCAGCTCGGCGTGAACTGGCTCATGCGGACGGGCGGCTGGGAGGAGGCCGTGAGCCTCCGCCGCGAGCAGGCGAGGGAGAACCGGGACGCGCTCGTCGCCGCCGTCCGCCGGGAGCTCCCGGAGTGGGAGTTCTCGGTCCCGCGCGGCGGTCTGACCCTCTGGGTCCGCACCGGCGGTCTGTCCGGCTCCCGGCTCGCGGAGGCGGGGGAGCGGGTCGGCGTCCGCGTCCCCTCCGGTCCGCGCTTCGGCGTCGACGGCGCCTTCGAGGGCTTCGTCCGGCTGCCCTTCACGGTCGGCGGCCCGGTCGCCGACGAGGCGGCGGCGCGGCTGGCCGCGGCGGCCCGCCTGGTCGAGTCGGGCGCGGGCGGCGGAGCGGAACCGCCCCGGTCGTTCGTGGCCTAGGACTCCCGGACACAGCCGAAGGGTCCCCACGCGCGCGCGTGGGGACCCTTCGTCCATCCGTCGTCCGGTGTCAGCCCTCCGCGGGGACCGGGGTGTGGAACGGGGCGGCGCCGGAGTCCGGTTCGGCGCGGGGCGCCGGGGCCGGCTCGGGGGCCGAGCCGGGGACCGTCTCGACCGTGGCGGCCGAGATCGTGACCGTGTCCGAGGCGGTGACGGCGGTCGCGGCCTGGGTCCTGACCGTGTCCGGAGTCGTGATCGCGGGCGGCGCGGTGGGCGCGGGAGGGGCCTTGACCAGGACGGCGGTCGCGGCCGCGACCGGGGTCGCGCGGCGCTCCGGGAGGAGGTCCAGGACCGCCTGGCGGTGCGTCTCGCACGTCGCGTCGTCGTACGGGTCGGGCGTCGCCGGCACCTGGAGCCGCAGGACCGGACCGGTGCCCAGGCGCGCGTACCCACGGCCCGCCGGGACGTCAGGCGTCGGCGTGGTGTGCGGCCGGGCGCCGAGGACGGCCGCGATCTGCTCCGGCGTCGCGGGGCCGAGGACGATCCGGGCCCTGGTGTGGGTCCGTACCGACTCGCTCAGCGTGTCCGTGGAGTCGAACTGCTCGGCCACCACCACCGTGACCTGCGCCGCCCGCCCGTGCCGCAGCGGCACCTGGAGCAGCTCCTGCGGGTCGGGGCGGCCGTCGGCGGCGGCCAGGTGGCCGAGGACGCTCGGCCGGTCGAGCAGGATCCACAGCGGGCGCCGGGTGTCCTCGGGCGCCGGCTGCCCGGCCTGCCGGGCCCGGTTCGCGGCGATCAGCCGCCGCTCCGTCTCGTGCGCCGCCCACTCCAGGGTGGCGAGGGCGCCGGAGAGCCCGCACTCGACCGCGAGGACGCCGTCGCGGCCGGTCAGGCACGCGTACTCGCCGGTGCCGCCGCCCTCGACGATCAGCACGTCGCCGTGGGGGAGGGCCTGGAGGGCGATCGAGCGGAGCAGGGAGGTGGTGCCGCTGCCGGGCTGGCCGACGGCGAGCAGGTGCGGCTCGGTGGAGCGGGGGCCGGTGCGCCAGACGACGGCGGGCGCGTCCTCCGTGCCGTCCGCCGCGACGACGGGCACGGTCCGCTGCACGGCGTCGGCGTCGGTGAAGCCGAGGACCGTCTCGCCCGGCACCGTGACGAAGCGCTGGGCGGCGATGGTGGTGGGCAGGGCGGGCAGCACGCTCATGTCGAGCCGGTTGCCCTCCTCGTCCCAGTCGAAGCGGTACTCGCGGCCGCGCCCCGACTTGGCGTGCAGCAGCTGCTCGATGCGGGCGCGGGCGGCCGGTTCGCCGTCGGTGAAGTACGGGGGGTACGCGATGCGCAGCCGGGTGAGCCGTCCGTCCTCGTCGAAGGCGTACTCCCCGAAGGCTCCGCTCCACTCCCCGCCGTGCGCGAAGAGCGGCGAGGGGTCCTCGGGGACGGAGAAGTACGGGACGAGCGCCTCGTACAGGCCCTTCAGGCGGGCGATCTCCGCGTCGTCGGGCCCGGTCTTCACGACCGGGCGTTCCCGGCCCTTCCAGGCGGCCGCGGCCATGAGCACGACGAGCGCCAGCAGCGGCCCGTACGGCATGAGGGCGACGACCAGGACGCAGGCCGCGACCAGGAGCAGCGTGGGACCACGCCGCTCCTTCGGCGTCGCGGCCCACTTGGCGCGCGCGGTCGCGGCCAGCTTCCGCAGACCACGAGAGACCGTGATCAGCGGATGGAGCACGTCGGTGGCGCTGTCGGCGGCCGAGCGCGCGATCTCTCTACTACGAGCGATCTGTGCGCTGCCGCTGCTCAGAATGCGGGGGAGTGGTCGCCGGGCCACGAAGTACTCCTGAATCGCTGGAAGGGACTGGAGGGCGTCAGAACTTGATCCCGCCCAGGAGGCCGGCGAGGCTCTGCCCACCCGCCGTGATGCTCGGGGCGATGGCGGTGCCCGCGAGGTAGAAGCCGAACAGCGCGCTGACGAGGGCGTGCGAGGCCTTCATCCCGTCCTTCTTGAAGAACAGGAAGCAGATGATGCCGAGCAGGACCACGCCTGAAATGGACAGGATCATTGGTTGTTCTCCTGGTTGAGGGGACAGTCACCATGAGTCCTTCCAGGTTCACAGCAAGTATCTATGTGACTAAAGGTTCATTAGGGTGAAAAACGGCTGATTTCACTTGACCGGCGGACGTCGGACGCCTCGCCGGGTGGCGAAATGCCCGGCGTGCGCTAGAGGTGGGTCCCGGGGCGGGATGACGTGATCTTTGCCTCGGCCGCGCGCGGTCATGTCGCCGGACGGGCAGTACCCTGTCGATTCACTCGTACGGCCGCGCTTGCCGTGCACACGTCGACAACGCAGGAGAGAGGCGGTCCCACCTGATGAGCGAGACTCCGGACCCCGAGGTCATCGAGCTGGCGTCCAAGGTCTTCGACCTCGCCCGCACGGGTGACACCGACGCCCTCGCCGCCTACCTCGACGCGGGCGTCCCCGCGAACCTCACCAACGACAGGGGCGACACCCTCGTCATGCTCGCCGCCTACCACGGCCACGCCGCCGCGGTCACCGCCCTCCTGGAGCGCGGCGCCGAGGCAGACCGCCCCAACGACCGCGGCCAGACCCCGCTCGCCGGCGCCGTCTTCAAGGGCGAGGACGCCGTCGTCCGCGCCCTCCTCGCCGGGGGCGCCGATCCGGAGGCCGGGACTCCGTCCGCGCTCGACACCGCCCGCATGTTCGGCAAGACCGAACTCCTCGAGCTCTTCGGAGCCAGGTGAACGGCGGCTGAACCCCAGGTGGGAGCGGCGTCGTAAATGTGGTCGCGGTGGCGAAATGGGTGGGTCATCATGACGTCGGGCCCGGCAAAACGGGCCACCGACGAGAGGCTGAGGAAGATGGTCACTGGCAGGCGAATGACGACGACGGGCGGCCCCGAATGTTGCCGCACGGCCTAGGCGTACGGGCGATGTACCGCCCGACCGGGTTGCCCCCGGTATCCCCCGGTCGTGTCGACAGCTTGATGTGAGGCGTCTTCCCATGTTCGATCCAGTCATAGCGCCGAGCGGCACCCTGCTCGGTCTGCTGCAGCGGGGCCGCGGCGACGGCACCCTGCACGCGCTCGCCGCGCCACGCGCCGAGGCCCTCGCGGCCCTCAACCACTGCGTTCTCGACGACCCCCGCCACGACTGGCAGGTCGAGAACCGCTCCCTGTACTACGCCCGTCTCTACCTGGACCTCCACGGAGGCCTGGACGAGATCGAGGCGCACCTCTTCGATGCCGAGGACCACCTCGACACCGAGGAGTCCCGGACCGGGCTCGCGCTCGCCGTCCTCGGGCACCTCGCCTCCTACGGACGCCAGGACGCCCTGCTGCTGCTCCGGCGGTACGCGGCGACCGGCGCCAACTGGGCCTGGGCCCTCGACGAGCTCGCCCTCCGCGACGACGACGCCGGACTCCGCGCGCTCGCCCTGCCCGTCCTCGCCCGCTTCCCGGCCGACGCCGAAGGCGAAGCCGAGCTGGCCCGCACCGTCCGCGACGCCTTCGAGCCCCGGCCCTGGCGGCTGTGGGCCGAGGACCCGCGCGAGTCCGTCGGCGCCCGCGTGAGGGCCGCCCGGGAACAGGGCTCCTTCGACCGCTGGCAGCGCCAGATGCGCCCCGCCGGGCCCCGCCCCGGCTGGAGCGTCAAGGCCGTCCTCGACTGGGCGCAGGAGGGGTACGAGCGCGGAGCCGTGCTCCACGGACCCGCCGCGCGCTGCCTGACCGCCGTCGCCGGGCCCGAGGACCGGCCCGAGCTGCTCGCCGCCGCCCGCCACGGCGCGCCAGGAGCCCGCGGCGCCGCCCTCCACCACCTCGCCGAGTCACGGGACCCCGCCGTCCTCGACCTCGTCGAGGCCGCGGCCGACGGCGACTCCCGTGAGATCGCCGACGCCGCCGTCGCCGCCTACCGGCGGATGTGCGGCGACGACGCCGTCGCCCGCGCCCGCGCGTGGGTCCGGCGCACCGACGCCCTCGGGACGGCCGCCGCCGAGGTCCTCGCCTGCCGCGGCACCGCCCAGGACGCCCCCCTCGTCCTCGGCGCCCTGCGCGGCACCGTGCGCTCGGCGGGCCCCGACGCCCCCGAGCTCGGCTGCCTCGTCGACGGCGCCGGACGCCTCGGCATCGCCTGCGCGGCGCCCGTGCTGCGCCACGTCTACCGCGAGACGACCTCCTCGCAGCTGCGCGGCCGCGTGGCCCGCGCCCTCGCCGCCACCGACACCACCTTCGCGACCGGCTTCGCCGTCGAATGCCTGTGGGACTGCGAGGAGACCACCCGCGAGGTCGCGGCCCAGCACGCCGAGACCGGTGACGTGCGCGTCGCCGAACGATTGCGCAGGCTCGCCGCGGATCCGGCCGAAGAGGTCGAGGTCCAGACGGCGGTACGCAACCGGATAGGGCCGGACCTCCAGGTCTGACCCCGGCTCCGGGGCAGCGACAGGTCCGACCACCCCCTCCCGGCCCGACCTGCCACCCCCGAGCCACTCGCCACCCGGCCCCCGGGGCGGCGCGGCCCGCGGCGGACGAACCGCCGACCGTGGCCCCGCCCCGGGTGCCGGAGCGCTACCCGGGGGACCCTCTCGCCTTCCAGGCGCCCCCTTTCCGGCCTTCCAGGAGCACCCCTACCGCTTTCCAGGGGAAACGCTCATGGGACGTTCCCTCCCCGTCAAGATCCACGTTGGCGGGGACACTCCGAGCGCGACGAGAACACCCGTATGCGTGTCGTCATCGTCACCGAATCCTTCCCTCCCGACGTCAACGGTGTGGCGCACTGCGCCCTGCAGACCGCGCGCCACCTCGTCCGGCGGGGCCACACCCCGCTCGTCATCGCCCCCGCCGTCGCCGACCCGGCCGCGGACGCCGACGCCCCCTGCGCGGTCGTCCGGGTGCCCTCCCTCCCGCTCCCCGGCTATCCGCAGGTACGGGTCGCCCTGCCCAGCCGGCGGGTCGCCGCCGCCATCGCCGCCCACCGCGCCGACCTCGTCCACCTCGCCGGCCCGTTCGTCCTCGGCGTCCGGGGGATGACCGCCGCCGCCCGGCTCGGCATACCCGCCGTCGCCGTCTACCAGACCGACCTCGCCGGCTACGCGCGCACGTACGTCGGGACCGGCGAGAACGCCGCCTGGCGCCGCCTGCGCGCCGTGCACGGCGCCGCCGACCGCACCCTCGCCCCGTCCTCCGCCGCCGTGCACGACCTGGAGGCCCACGGCATCGGCCGCATCCGGCGCTGGGGACGCGGAGTGGACACCGACCGCTTCCGCCCCGGCCTGGCCGACACCGCCCTGCGCCGGGAACTCGCCCCCGACGGCGAACTCCTCGTCGGCTACGTGGGCCGGCTCGCTCCCGAGAAGCGGGTGGACCTGCTCGCCGGGGCCTGCGCGCTCCCCGGCGTCCGGGTGGTGGTCGTCGGGGATGGCCCCAGCGGGCCCGCCCTGCGCGCCGCCCTGCCGGGCGCCCGGTTCCTGGGCCGCCGCACCGGCGCCGACCTCGCGCGGATCTTCGCCTCGCTCGACGTCTTCGCCCACACCGGCCCGTACGAGACCTTCTGCCAGACCGTCCAGGAGGCCATGGCGAGCGGGGTCCCGGTGGTCGCCCCGGCCGCCGGCGGCCCCCTCGACCTCGTCGACCACGGCCGCACCGGACTCCTCGTACCCCCGGGCGACCCGGACGCGCTGCGCGAGGCCGTCGCCGCGCTCGCCGCCGACCCCGGGACCCGCGCCGCGTACGGCCGGGCCGGACGGGCCGCCGTCGAGGGGCGCACCTGGGAGGCGCTCGGCGACGAGCTGATCGGCCACTACCTGGAGGTGCTGCACGAGCGGACGGCGGTGGCGGCATGAGCGGCGCCCGTACGGGACTCCTCGTACCCCCGGGCGACCCGGACGCGCTGCGCGAGGCCGTCGCCGCGCTCGCCGCCGACCCCGGGACCCGCGCCGCGTACGGCCGGGCCGGACGGGCCGCCGTCGAGGGGCGCACCTGGGAGGCGCTCGGCGACGAGCTGATCGGCCACTACCTGGAGGTGCTGCACGAGCGGACGGCGGTGGCGGCATGAGCGGCGCCCGTACGGGGAGCGGCCCCGGGCTGCGGATCGTGCGGCTCGCGAACTTCGTGACGCCCACCTCGGGCGGCCTGCGCACCGCCCTCGACCAGCTCGGCCGCGGCTACCTGGCGGCCGGCCACGAACCCGTCCTCGTCGTCCCCGGCGACGTCGCGAGCGACCACCACACCGCGCAGGGCCGGGTCGTCACCCTGCCGGGTCCCGTCCTGCCCGGCACCGGCGGCTACCGCGTCCTCGCCGACCGGAGTCGCGTCCGCCGGCTCCTCGACGAGCTCGCCCCCGACCGGATCGAGGTCTCCGACCGCACCACCCTGCGCTGGACCGGGGAATGGGCGCGACGCGCCCGCGTGCCCTCGGTCATTGTCTCCCACGAGACGGCCGACGGGGTCCTGCGCACCTGGGGCGTGCCGCCCTCGCTCGCCGCCCGCGCGGCGGACCGGCTCAACCGGCGCACGGCCTGGGCCTTCGCACGGATCGTGTGCACGACGGAGTGGGCGGAGCGCGAGTTCGTACGGATCGGGGCGCGCAACGTCGTACGGGCTCCGCTCGGCGTGGACCTGGAGCGCTGCCGGCCCGGCCGCCGCAGCAGCGTGCTGCGGGCCCGGTACGCGGGCGGGGAGCGGGTGCTGCTCCTGCTGTGCTCGCGGCTCTCGGTCGAGAAACGGCCGGGCACGGCCCTGGACGCCCTGGAGGAGCTGCGGGGCCTCGGGATCGCGGCGGCGCTCGTGGTCGCGGGGGACGGGCCGCTGCGGGGCTCCCTGGAGCGGCGGGCGCGCGAGCGGCGCCTCCCGGTGCGGTTCCTCGGGCACGTGGCCGACCGGGAGGCGCTGGCGGACCTCCAGGCGGCGGCCGACGTGTGCCTGGCCCCGGGGCCGGCGGAGACCTTCGGACTCTCCGCCCTGGAGGCCCTCGCCTGCGGGACCCCGGTCGTGGTCAGCTCCTCCTCCGCCCTGCCGGAGGTCGTGGGCACCGCGGGCGCGTCCGCCGCCGACAAGCCCGGCGCCTTCGCCGACGGGGTACGGGGTCTCCTCGCGGCCCCGGAGACCGTCCGCCGCCGGGCCGCACGCGCGCGTGCGGAGGTCTTCTCCTGGGACCGCGCCGTGACGGCCTTCCTCGACGCCCACGACGCCCTTCCCGCGGTCCGGCCGCTCGTGCCGGAGGAGGCCCACCGATGACAGGGCGGACAGCGGGGGCGGGTAGGGGTACGGGTACGGCGAAGGTCGAAGCAGCTCCGGCGGCCGCGGCACCCGTCCGGTCCTCCGCTCCCGGTGTCCCGGCCGCCCGGAACGGTGTGTTCGCCCCGTCCGAGGTCCCGGCCTCCCGGGCCGGCGGCGCCCCCGACGGGGGACCCGTTCGGTTCGTCGTGCTCGGGGACTCCTTCAGCGAGGGCGTCGGGGACCGCTGCTCGCCGACGGGCTCGCGGCGGAGGGGCCGGGGACCGAGGAGCTCGGGACCGAGGAGCTCGGGGCCGAGGGGCTCGGGGCCGAGGGGCTCGGGGCCGAGGGGCTCGGGGCCGAGGGGCTCGGGGCCGAGGGGCTCGGGGCCGAGGGGCTCGGGGCCGAGGGGCTCGGGGCCGAGGAGCGGGCGACGGAGAGGGCAGGTGGGCCGGGGACGCCGGGGCAGGGGACGGTCTTCCTCAACCTCGCCGTCAGCGGGGCGCTCAGCGCCGACGTCGCCGAGCAGCAGGCGCCCCGCGCCCTCGCGTTCCGGCCCCACCTCGCCTCCGTCGTCGTCGGCGTGAACGACACCCTCCGCCGCGGCTTCGACATCGCGCTCCTCGCGGGCCGTCTGGACCGGGTCTGCGCCGACCTCGACGCCCTCGGAGCCGTACTCCTGACGGCCTGTCTTCCCGATCCGGGCCGGATGCTCGGCCTGCCCCCGCCCCTGGCGCGCCCGCTCGCCCGCCGCCAGCGCTCCGTCAACGCGGTCGTGCACGCGCTGTCCGCCCGGTACGGGGCCGTCCATCTGCACCTGGCCGACCCCGCATGGACCGAGGACCGCGCCCTGTGGAGCGCGGACCGGCTGCACCCGGGCGAGCGCGGCCACCGGGCCGTCGCCGCGGGCTTCCACGGGCTCCTCACGGCCCGGGGACTCGCCCACGGCGCCCCGCCGTCGACGGAGCCCGCCCAGCCGCCGCCGACCCGCACCGAGGCCCTCCTCTGGCTCGCCACCGCCGGCACCGGCTGGGTGCTGCGCCGCAGCCGCGACCTGCTCCCGCAGCTCGTCCTGCTCGCCGGCGCCGAACTGCGCCACTGGGCCGACGGCACCGGCACGGCACCGCTCGACGCGCGCGCGGACGACGCCCTCGCGGCGGCACTCGCGGCCACAATGGGGGGATGACCGGGCGCTGGGAGTTCTGGATCGACCGCGGCGGCACCTTCACCGACGTCGTGGGCCGTCGGCCCGACGGCCGGCTCGTCACCCGCAAGGTGCTCTCCCACGACCCCGCCCGCCGACGGGACGCGGCCGTCGCCGGCATCCGTCTCCTGCTCGGCCTCGGCCCGGACGAACCCGTCCCCGCCGACCGGATCGCCGTCGTCAAGATGGGCACCACCGTCGCCACCAACGCCCTCCTGGAGCGGCGCGGCGAGCCGACCGTGCTGCTGATCACCGAGGGCTTCCGCGACGCCCTGCGCATCGCCTACCAGAACCGGCCCCGGCTCTTCGACCGCCGGATCGTCCTGCCGGAGGCGGTGTACGCGCGCGTGGTGGAGGTTCCGGAGCGGGTCGACGCCCATGGTGGCGTCGTCCGCCCGCTGGACGAGTCCGCCGTCGCCGAAGCGCTCGCCGCCGCGCACCGCGACGGCTTCCGCTCCGCCGCCGTCGTCCTCCTGCACGGCTACCGGCACCCCGAGCACGAGACCCTGGTCGCCGAGGCGGCCCGGAAGGCGGGCTTCACGCAGGTCAGCTGCTCGCACGAGGTCAGCCCGCTGATCAAGCTGGTCCCGCGCGGGGACACCACCGTCGTCGACGCCTACCTCTCGCCGATCCTGCGCCGGTACGTCGACGAGGTCGCCGACGAACTCGCCGGAATCCGCCTCATGTTCATGCAGTCCAACGGAGGGCTCCGCGAGGCGGCCCACTTCCGCGGCAAGGACGCCGTCCTGTCGGGACCGGCCGGCGGCGTCGTCGGCATGGCCCGCACCTCGGCGCAGGCGGGACACGACCGAGTCATCGGCTTCGACATGGGCGGCACCTCCACCGATGTGTCGCACTACGCGGGCACCTTCGAGCGTGAACTCGGTACACAGGTCGCCGGGGTGCGGATGCGGGCGCCCATGATGAGCATCCACACGGTCGCGGCGGGCGGCGGCTCCGTCCTCCACTACGACGGGCGCCGCTACCGCGTCGGCCCCGACTCGGCCGGCGCCGTCCCCGGGCCCGCGTGCTACCGCCGTGGCGGCCCCCTGACCGTCACCGACGCCAACGTCATGCTCGGACGCGTCCAGCCCGACCACTTCCCCGCCGTCTTCGGCGAGACCGGCGACCTCCGCCTCGACGCCGAGGTCGTACGGGAGCGGTTCACCGCCCTCGCCGGGGAGGTCGGCGGCGGCCGCACCCCGGAGGAGGTGGCCGCCGGCTTCCTGGAGATCGCCGTCCTCAACATGGCCAACGCCGTCAAGAAGATCTCCGTGGAGCGCGGCCACGACATCACCCGGTACGCCCTCACCAGCTTCGGCGGCGCCGGCGGTCAGCACGCCTGCGCCGTCGCCGACGCCCTGGGCGTCGACACCGTCCTCGTACCCCCACTGGCCGGGGTGCTCTCGGCGTACGGGATCGGGCTCGCCGACGCCACCGCCATGCGCGAGCGGTCCGTCGAGGCCGAACTCGACGCCGACGGCACCCACGAGCGCGTGACGGACCTCTGCGACGAACTCGCCGACCGCACCCGCGAGGAGCTGCGCGCCGACGGACTGCCCGACGAGGCGATCACCACGCACGCACGCGTGCTCCTGCGGTACGCGGGCACCGACGCGAGCCTCCCCGTCGACCTCGGCTCAGCCGACGAGCTGAAAGCCGCGTTCACGGACGTGCACCGCGCGCGGTACGCCTTCACCCTGGACCGGCCGCTCGTCGTCGAGGCCGTCACCGTCGAAGCCGTCGGCACCGCCGGACCGCACGGCCCCGTCCTCGTGGACACCCAAGAGCGCGCCGCCGCACCCGCACCGGTGGCCACCGTCCGGATGCACAGCGCCGGCACGCCCCACGACGCCTTGCTCCACCGTCGTGCGGACCTGCGGCCCGGCGACACCGTGGACGGACCCGCGATCCTCGCCGAGGCGGACGCCACGACCGTCGTCGACACCGGCTGGCGGGCCACCGCGACCGACGGGGGCCACCTCCTGCTGCACCGCGTCGTCCCCCGCCCCGCGCGCGTGGCGGCGGGAACGGACGTGGACCCCGTCCTCCTGGAGGTGTTCAACAACCTCTTCATGTCCATCGCCGAACAGATGGGCGTCCGCCTGGAGAACACCGCCCAGTCCGTCAACATCAAGGAACGCCTCGACTTCTCCTGCGCGCTCTTCGACGCCGAGGGCAACCTGATCGCCAACGCCCCCCACATCCCCGTCCACCTCGGCTCCATGGGGGAGTCCATCAAGGAGGTGCTCCGCCGGCGCGGCGACGACCTGCGCCCCGGCGACGTGTACGCGATCAACGACCCGTACCACGGCGGCACCCACCTCCCCGACGTCACCGTCGTGACCCCGGTGTTCGACGACAAGGGGCAGGAACTCCGCTTCCTGGTCGCTTCGCGCGGGCACCACGCCGAGATCGGCGGCATCACCCCCGGCTCCATGCCCGCCTTCAGCCGGACCGTCGACGAGGAGGGCGTCCTCTTCGACAACTGGCTGCTCGTACGCGACGGAAGGCTGCGCGAGGCCGAGACCCGCGCGCTGCTCACCGGCGCCCGCCACCCCTCCCGCGACCCGGACACCAACCTCGCGGACCTGCGCGCCCAGATCGCCGCCAACGAGAAGGGCATCGAGGAACTGCGCCGCACGGTCGAGGAGTTCGGGCTCGACGTCGTCCAGGCCTACATGCGGCACGTCCGCGCCAACGCCGAGGAGTCCGTGCGGCGCATCGTCGCGCGCCTCGACGACGGCGCGTACCGCTACGAGACCGACGGGGGAGCGGTGATCCGGGTCGCCGTCCGGGTGGACCGCGAACGGCGCTCCGCCGTCCTCGACTTCGCCGGCACCTCCCCGCAGCTGCCCGGCAACGCGAACGCTCCCACCGCCGTCGTCATGGCCGCCGTCCTGTACGTCTTCCGCACCCTCGTCGACGAGGACATCCCGCTCAACAGCGGCTGCCTGGAACCCCTGGAGGTCCGCGTCCCGCCCGGCTCCATGCTCGCCCCCGTCCACCCGGCGGCCACCGTCGCCGGGAACGTCGAGACCTCCCAGGCCGTCACGGGCGCCCTCTACGCGGCCCTCGGCGTCCAGGCCGAGGGCTCCGGCACCATGAACAACGTCACCTTCGGCAACGCGCGCGTGCAGTACTACGAGACCGTCGCGAGCGGCTCGGGCGCGGGCGACGGCTTCGACGGCGCCGACGCGGTCCAGACCCACATGACCAACTCCCGCCTCACGGACCCCGAGATCCTGGAGTGGCGCCACCCGGTCCGCGTCGACGCCTTCGCGGTACGGGAGGACAGCGGCGGGCGCGGGCGGTGGCGCGGCGGCCACGGCGTGGAGCGACGGCTGCGCTTCCTGGAACCGATGACGGTGGCCCTCCTCACCGGACACCGCAGGGTCCCGCCGTACGGAATGGCGGGCGGCGAGCCGGGCGCCCTCGGCGAGAACCTCGTGGAACGAGCCGACGGCACCGTCGAACACCTCGCAGGCGCCGACACCACCGACGTGGGCCCCGGCGACGTCCTCGTCCTGCGCACCCCCGGCGGCGGAGGCTACGGCCCACCGCCCCTCTGAGCCGCCGGCCCGCCGCCCCCCTGAGGCGTCACCGCACCGGCACGAACCGCACCGGCGTCCCCGGGACCGCCTGCGCGGCCGCACCGAGGTCGGCCTCCCGCACCACGGCGACCACCGGATAGCCCCCGGTCGTCGGATGGTCCGCGAGGAACACCACCGGGCGCCCGTCCGGCGGCACCTGCACCGCGCCCAGGACCATGCCCTCGCTCGCCAGCTCACCGGGAACGGCCCGCTCCAGGGCCGGGCCGTCCAGGCGCAGCCCGATCCGGTTGCTGGCCGGCGACACCCGGTACGCGCGCGTGGTGAAGGCGCGCAGGGCCTCGGCGGTGAACCAGTCGTCCCGGGGGCCCGTCCGGACCCGCAGGACGAGTTCGTCCGGCGGGCCCGGCCAGGGAGGAGCGTCGACCGGCCCCCGTACGGCCGTGGCCGCTCCCAGCGGCAGCACCGCCCCCTCCGCCAGCGGCGCAGGACCGAGGCCCGAGAGCAGGTCGGTGGAGCGGCTGCCGAGCACCGGCGCGACGGCGATCCCGCCGCCGAACGCCACGTACGAGCGCAGCCCGCGCACGGCCGCGCCGACCTCCAGGACCGAGCCCGCCCCGACCCGGAGCGTCGTCCCCCAGGGTGCCGGGCGGCCGTCCACCCGGACCGGGCACGGCGCGCCGCCCACCGCCACGGTCACCGCGCACCGGGGCCGCAGCGCGCACCCGCTGACGGTGGTCTCCAGGACCGCCTGGTCCTCGGTGTTGCCGACGAGCCGGTTGACGAGCCGTACGGCCGCGGGGTCGAGCGCGCCGGAGCGGGGGACGCCGAGGTGTGCGTATCCCGTGCGGCCCAGGTCCTGCACGGTCGTCAGCGCCCCGGCCCGGACGACGGCGACGGCCCGGTCGCTCATCGCCCGCCCTCCGCCGTGAAGCGGACCCGGGTGCCGGGGGTGAGCAGGGCGGCCGGTTCCCGTTCGGCGTCCCACAGCACCACGTCCGTGGTGCCGATCAGCTGCCAGCCGCCGGGGGAGGAGCGCGGATAGACGCCCGTGTAAGGCCCCGCCAGGGCGACCGAGCCGGCCGGGACGGCGGTGCGGGGTGTGGCCCGGCGCGGCACCTCGTACCGCTCGCCGAGCCCCGTCAGGTAGCCGAAGCCGGGCGCGAACCCGCAGAAGGCGACCCGGAACTCGGCCGCCGTGTGGATCCGTACCGCCGCCTCGACGGACACCCCCCAGAGAGCGGCGACCTCCGGGAGGTCGGGCCCGTCGTAGCGCACCGGCACCTCGACGGCCTGGCCCACGCGCGCGTGGAGCGCGGCGGGCTCCCAGCCGGTCAGCTCGGCCGCGAGCCGCTCCGGAGCGTCCACCCCGTCGAGGAGCACGGTCCGCGCCGCCGGCACGATCTCCCGTACGGCGGGCAGCGCACCGGTCGCCCGCCGGCGCAGCAGCTCGGCGTGGAAGGCCTCGGTCGCCGGGCCGCCGTCCAGTTCCACCAGGAGGGCCCGGTCGCCCACCTTCAGCACCTTCACGCGAAGGCCTCCACGCGCACGCCGGAGGCTTCCAGCCGCTCCCGGACCCGCCGGGCGAGGCCCACCGCGCCCGGGGTGTCCCCGTGCAGGCAGAGCGAGCGGGCCCGGACGGGGACGGAGCTTCCGCAGTGCGCCGTGACGACCCCGAACCGGGCCATGGACACGGACCGTTCGACGACCTCGTCCGGGTCCGTGACGACGGCCCCGTCCTGCCCCCGTGGCAGCAGGGAGCCGTCCGCCCGGTAGGCCCGGTCGCCGAAGGCCTCGGCGACGACCGGGAGTCCGGCCGCCGCGGCGGCCTCGTGCAGCCGGGAGCCCGGCAGCCCGAGCACCGGCAGCGTCCGGTCCGCGAGCAGCACGCCGTCGACGACGGCCGCCGCCTGCTCCGCGTCCCTCACCACCCGGTTGTAGAGCGCCCCGTGCGGCTTCACGTACGAGACCCGGGAGCCCGCGGCCCGGGCGAAGACCTCCAGGGCGCCGATCTGGTACGCCACCTCGGCGGCCAGTTCGGCCGCCGGGACGTCCATCGCGCGCCGCCCGAAGCCGGCCAGGTCGCGGTAGGACACCTGGGCCCCGATCCGTACCCCGCGCGCCGCCGCGAGCTCGCAGACCCGCCGCATGGTGGCCGCGTCCCCGGCGTGGAAGCCGCAGGCCACGTTGGCGCTGGTGACGACGGACAGGAGCTGTTCGTCGTCGGTCAGCGTCCAGCGGCCGAAGCCCTCGCCGAGGTCGGCGTTGAGGTCGATCGGGACCCAGGTCATGTGGTGCTTCCTCTCTCACCTGGTGGTGCGGTGGTGCGTGTCGGCTTCGTTCGGACGGAGATGCGGTAGTGCCCTCGGACTGGCCTGCGCGTGGCCCGGCGCCCACCCGGCCGTCGGTCCCGCCGTCCCGGCCCGGGCACGCGCGCGTGCCTCGCGCGGATCGAGAACCACCCTCCCGCTCAAACGAGTTCCCTCCCGCGCGTCTCGGGCAGTCCGAGCAGGGCCAGGACGGCGAGGCCGTAGCCGACGGCGCCGAAGACCAGGGCCCCGCCCACGCCCCAGCTCTGGGCGAGGAAGCCCACCAGGGTCGGGAAGACGGCACCCACCGCGCGCCCGGTGTTGTACGTGAGTCCCTGCCCCGTGCCGCGTACCGCCGTCGGGTACAGCTCCGCGAGGAAGGAGCCGAAGCCGCTGAAGATGGCCGACATGCAGAAGCCGAGCGGGAAACCGAGCAGCAGGAGCAGGGTGTTCGCCCCGGCGGGGATGTGGGTGTACGCGAGGACGGACACCGCGGACAGCACGGCGAAGAGGGCGATGTTCTTCTTCCTGCCGAGCCGGTCGGTGAGGTATCCGCCGGTCAGATAGCCGGTGAAGGCCCCGGAGATCAGCAGGGTCAGATACCCGCCGGTGCCGACGACGGTCAGGCCGCGCTCGGTCTTCAGGAAGGTCGGGACCCACGTGGCGAGCGTGTAGTAGCCGCCCTGGACACCGGTCGAGAGCAGGATCGCGAAGAGCGTGGTGCGCAGCAGCCCGGGTCTGAACACCGCCCGGAACGAGCCGCGCCCGGCGCCCGAACTGCGGGCCTCCGTCGCCTGCGGGGCGTCCTCGACGTTCCGCCGTACGTAGACGACGAGGAGCGCGGGCAGGGCGCCCGTCCAGAAGAGGATCCGCCAGGCGAGGTCCGCATCGGCCCACTGGAACACCAGGGTGTACACGAGCACCGCGAGCGCCCATCCGGCCGCCCAGGCGCTCTGGACGGCGCCGAGGGTACGGCCCCGGTGCCTCGCGGAGGCGTACTCGGCGACCAGGATCGCGCCGACGGCCCACTCGCCGCCGAAGCCCAGGCCCTGGAGCGCCCGGAAGACCAGCAGGGTCTCGTAGTCGGGGGCGAAGCCGCAGAGCACGGTGAAGACCGCGTAGGTGACGACCGTGATCATCAGGGCCTTCACCCGGCCGACGCGGTCGGCGAGGACGCCGGCGAGCGCGCCGCCGACCGCCGAGACGACGAGGGTGACGGTGGTCAGGAGGCCGGTCTGGCCCTTGTCGAGGCCGAAGTAGGCGGCGATCGCCACCATCGACAGGGGCAGGGTGAAGAAGTCGTAGGAATCCAGGGCGTATCCGCCGAAAGCGCCGCCGAAGGCGCGCCGGCCGCGCGGCCCGAGGCCGCGCAGCCAGGCGAACGCGCCCGTGTCGTCGGGCCGTTCGCCCTGGGAGTGCTGCCGGGTCTGTGTCGTGCTCATCTGCACCTCGCGGGAGAAGGAGGCGTGCCTGAGAGACGTACTGAGGAACCGTGCGGTGCCGTCAAGGTAGAGGATTGTTCAACGATCCGACAAGAGGCGTGTTGTCGGTTCCCCGTTTCTGCGGTTGACTCGGCCGCGGACGACGGAAGGGGCGAGGCGCTGTGGACCTGAGTGGGACCGGAGGGCTGACGGACGACCGGGTGCTGCTGGGGCGCACGAGCACGGCGGAGCGGGTCGCGGACATCCTGCGCACCCGGATCGCCGAGGGTTACTTCCCGCCCGGCTCGCGGCTCTCGGAGGAGAGCATCGGCGGCGCGCTCGGTGTGTCCCGCAACACACTCCGCGAGGCGTTCCGGCTCCTCACCCACGAGCGCCTGCTCGTCCACGAGCTCAACCGGGGCGTCTTCGTCCGCGTCCTCGCCGTGGGTGACGTGGACGACATCTACCGCACCCGCCGGCTCGTCGAATGCGCCGTCGTCCGGGGGCTCGGGCAGCCGCCGTTCGCCGTCGACGGGCTCACCGCCGCCGTCGCCGAGGGCGAGGCCGCGGCCCGCGCCGACGACTGGACGGGGGTCTCCACGGCCAACATCCACTTCCACCGCGAACTCGTCGCCCTCGCGGGCAGCGCCCGCACCGACGAACTGATGCGCGGCGTCCTCGCCGAACTCCGCCTCGCCTTCCACGTCGTCGACGACCCGCGCGCCCTCCATGAGCCGTACCTCCGGCGAAACCGGGAGATTCTGGACGCCCTGCGCGCCGGTGAGCGGGCCTCCGCGGAGCGGCTCCTCGCCCGCTACCTCGACGACTCCCGCACCCGGGTCGCCGCTGCCTACGCGCAGGCCGTGGACGATCCCACGGCCCCCGCCGGCTGAGGGCAGAGCCCGTACGAGGCTACCGAGAGCGCCGGTCGCATCTGCGCCGTTTCGACCGTTGTCAGGGTGAGGACCTAATCTGTGCACCGTGACTTCGCCTGCCTCGACGGACCTCGCTCCGCCCCAGCTCAGCGCGGGGCCGCGCCCCGCGCAGGGCCCGGCCGCCGACGAAGGGCTCGCGCGGCGCCTCCGTGCGCTCGCGTGCACCGCCCCGCTGCACGACCTCGACGCGCGCAAGGCGAACCTGGCCGGCGAGTACACGGTCTACGCGATGGCCGAGGTGGCCCTCGCGGCGATCGACCTCATCACGCTGAACATGGACTTCGACACCGGCGCCGACCACGAGCAGATCGTCGCCCGCCTGCTGCCCCGCGTCGCCGCCCAGGCCCCCACCCGCCCCGCCGCCGAGCACGAGCGCGTGGCCCGCTGGGTCCTGGAGAACCTGATCAACGTCGGCAGCGTCGACCGCGGCTTCCGCGCCGTCTACGGCACCTTCGGCACCGACGGGGTCTACGTCCGCCGCGACTACGACTTCAAGCTCATCGAAGAGGTCCCGGGATACGGCGGCGGGGTCTACCTCCGCACCACCGACGAAGCGGTCAACGTCCTCGTCGGAGCCCTCGACACCGACGTCACCAGCGCCCAGATCGCCGCCGAGGTGAAGCTGGAGGTCCTCATCAACCGGGGCCGCCTCGCCGACGCCCAGCTCGCCGCCGAGCAGGCGCGCTACCGGACCGTGCAGTACGCCGAGACCCTCCGCAAGACCCTGGAGGCCACCCGGCGCAACGTCCGCGCCGTCGACTGGCTCCACACCGTCCCCGACATGATCGCCGAGGCGCTCGACCACGTGGCCGACCGCTACCGCCACGAGAACGCGATCCTCACCAACATCCGCAAGGCCCGCGACGAGGCCGAGGCCACGTCCGACGCGAAGACCGCGGAGCACAAGCGGCGCGCCGCCGAGCTCGTCGACATAGTCAAGGACTGCATCCGGCGCCACACCCAGCTCCAGTCCCGCCTCCTGGAAGCCGGACCGCTCTTCCGCGCCGAGCAGGACCGGCAGGCCTTCGCCGCCCCCACCGCGTACACCGGACTCGACCTGTACGGGCAGCTGGTCGCCCCCGTGCTGCCGCTCCCCGTCGAGCAGGCGACGCGCGTCACCGACGCCTTCTTCGCCCACGGCACCGGACTGCGCACCCCCGCCTCCGTCCGTCTCGGCGACCTCGTCGACCTGCTCCTCACCCCGCCCGTCGAGCGCGAGCACCTCGGCGCGGAGATGCCCGAGCCCGACCTCATCGCCACCCCCGACGACTCCCGCTTCAGCGAGGAGCAGCTCGCGAGCGCCATGCGCCTGCTCGACCTGGAGCACGACGCGCCGCGCCGCCTCTCCGGCCTGCTCGCCGAGGCCCGCCGCCTCGACCCCGACCTTCCGTACCTCGTCGCCCTCCTCGCCGTCCACGCGGCGAGCCCCCCGGTCGGCACCGCCTACCGGCAGGGCGAGGAGCGGCTCCTCTTCGCCGTCGACGACGGCACCCCGCTCGACGACCCCGAGTTCGGCGGCGCCGATCTCATCGTCGGTACGGCACTGCTCGACGCGGTGGGCATGGCCGCGGACCGCACGGAGGCCACGTGACCCTCGTCCCCGAGGCCCGGGCGAACGCCGACCACGCCCGGTCCGGCGCGCCCGCGCCCACCGCCGTACCCGCCGAGGAGGCGGACACCGAGCCCGTACGCGCGTCCCTGCCGGGACCCGCGACGGAGCCCCTGCCCGCGCCTGCGACCGGGCCGGCACCCGTACCCGTGCCTGGGGGCGAGTCGGCGCCCCCGCCCGGATCCGAGTCGGACCGGGAAGCGTTCGCGGCGGAGCCGGGAGGGGAACGACACGCGGCCGATCCGGAATCCGCAGCCGTGACCGAGCCTGACCCGGAAGCGCCGGAATCCGCAGCCGTGACCGAGCCCGACCCGGAAGCGCCGGAATCCGCAGCCGTGACCCAGCCCGACCCGGAAGCGCCGGAATCAGCATCCGTGACCGAGCCCGACCCGGAAGCGCCGGAGCCCGACCGCGATGCGTCCGAGCCCGAGCCGGACCGGGAGGCGCACGCGGGCGAGGCGTCCGGGCCCGACCCCGACCGGGCCGCCCCCGACCGGGACGTGCCCGGGCCCGACGGAGAAGCCCCCGCCGGCCGCCCGCGGTTCGGCACCGTGTCCGTGCCCGAGCCGTCCCGTACCCCGCCCGCGCGGCGCCGGGACCTCCCGTCCGTGCGTGCCGTGCGGCTCACGGACGCGCCGCCCGCGCCCGCCGACCGCCGGGGCCCCGCCGCCGTCACCCCCGTCCCGCTGCCCGTACCCCGCGCCGTACCGACCGAGAGCCGTACCGAGGAGCCCCAGCCGTGAGCGAAACCCACGCCGAGTACGCCGACGCGTGGAGCGAGCAGGAGCCCCCGCAGCCCGCGGCCGCACCCACCGCCTCCGCCGTCACCCCCGCGGACGCCGCCGACGCGGCCCGCCTCGTGTCCTTCGGGCTCCAGCCCAAGCTGCTCCCGGCCCGCGACGCCGAGTACACCGAGCTGCTGCGCCGCTACCGCGAGGACCCCGCCTTCGCGCGCCTCGCCGACGCCGTCGCCACCGGCCTCGGGCTCGTCGTCCTCGAAGTGTCCCCGCGCGCGGGGATGGCCGTCACCGCGGGCGAGGACTCCGTCTTCGCCGTCCGCATGGGCGACTACGCCCGCCGCGCCAACACGGACTCCGCCGACCGCTTCCTGCACGGCCTGGCCCACCTCGCGGTCGCCGCCATGGCCTTCCCGCGGCCCGAGGACCTGGCCGACGACGCGTACATCGGCCGGCTCACGGTCAACGGCGTCGACGCCTTCGTGCGCCAGGCCTGTCTGCGCCTGGAGCAGCGCGCCGAGGAGCAGGGCGAGAACACCGACCCGGCCTCCGACGCCCCCGGCCTGGAGGCCGCCTGGCGGATCTACGCCCGCCGCAGCGCCACCGGAGCCACCAAGGACGCCCGCCGCCTCGCCGGTTCCACCACCGGCATCGTCGGCAAGGCCGCCGCGTTCCTCACCGACTCCGGCTTCCTCCAGCGCACCGGCGACGAGGGCGGCGGCTCCTACCGCACCACCGCCCGCTACCAGCTCCAGGTCCGCGACATGGCCGGCTCCGCCGCCATGGCCGAGCTCCTCGAACTCGGCGTCGTCCCCGTCAGCGACGGCTCCGCGACCCTCCTCCCGCCGCCCGAGGGCGACGACCTGGAACTCGCCGCCGACGCGGGCCTGCCCTTCCACGCCTGATCACACCTGATCACGAACGAGACGACGAGAGTCCGCCCCATGTACGAGCTGTCCCGGGTCCGCCTCTACTCCATCGGTCCCGCCGGTGCGCGCTATGCCGACACCGTCCTGGACCTGCGCGGAGTCGGCGCGCCCGTGCCCCACCCCGCCCCCACCCAGGCGGAGTTCTTCGAGGAGGAGCCGGTCGGCCCGCCGCGCCGCCCGGCGCCCGCGGGCGTGCTCTTCCTGGAGAACGGCGGCGGCAAGTCCGTCCTCCTCAAGCTGATCTTCTCGGTCATGCTGCCCGGTCACCGCAACACCCTCGGCGGCGCCAGCTCCGGCGTGCTGCGCAAGTTCCTCCTCGCCGACGACTGCGGCCACGTGGCCCTGGAGTGGCAGCACACCCTCACCGGCGAACTCGTCGTCGTCGGCAAGGCCAGCGAGTGGCGCGGCCGCCAGGTCTCCAACGACCCGCGGAAGTTCGCCGAGGCCTGGTACTCCTTCCGTCCCGGCCCCGGACTCAGCCTGGACAACCTGCCCGTCGCCGAGGCGACCTCCGTCCGCCCGCCCGTCGAGGGCGCCTCCGGCGCGAGCGGCCGCCGCCGCACCATGAAGGGCTTCCGCGACGCGCTCACCGAGGCCGGGAAGGCCTATCCGCACCTGGAGGTGGTCTGGGAGGAGATCCACGACCGCTGGAACGAGCACCTCGGCGACCTCGGCCTCGACCCCGAACTCTTCCGCTACCAGCGCGAGATGAACGCCGACGAGGGCGAGGCCGCCGGCCTCTTCGCGGTCAAGAAGGACTCCGACTTCACCGACCTCCTGCTGCGCGCCGTCACCGACACCCGCGACACCGACGGCCTCGCCGACCTCGTCGGCGGCTTCGGCAACAAGCTGGGGCGCCGCGCCGAACTGACCGCCGAGCGCGACTTCACCGCCGGCTCCGTGGACCTCCTCGGCCGGATCGTCGAGGCCGCCGGAACCCGTGCCCACGCGCGCGAGGTCCACACCGGCGCCGAGCGCCGCACCCGCACGCTCGCCCGCCGGCTCTCCGCCCGCGCCGCCCAGGAGCGTGGCCGCGCCGCCGAACTCGCCCAGCAGGTCACCTCGGCCGGGCACGCCGTCGCCGAGGCCGAGACCGCCCGCAGCCGCAGCTCCCTGATCGCCGCCGAACTCGCCTACCGGCACGCCTCCCTGGCGCTGACCGCCGCCGAGAAGGGCGCCGCCGCCCAGCGCCGCGAACTCACCGACGCCCGCACCCTGCACTCCGCCTGGCAGGCGGCCGAGGCGGTGCTGCGCCACCGCGCCGCCGGCGACCGCTCCGCGCGCGTGGCCGCCGCCATCCGCGAGGCCGAGCGCGACGCCGCCCCCGCCCTCGCCGCCCGCGCCAAGGCCGCCGCCGATCTCGTACGGGCCCTGGCCGCCGCCGCCGAGGAGGGCGAGCGCCACGCGGCGGAGGAGGAAGAGCGCTCCACCGCCCTGCAGGACGCGAGCGAGACCGCCCACCGCGACGCCACCGCCGCCGCCACCGAGGCCCAGCGGGCCCGCAGCGAGGCCGGCCACCTGCGCCAGCGGCTCGCCGAGGTCGAGCAGGAGACCGCCGAGGCCGTACGGGCCGGCTGGCTCGACGACACCGCCCCCGACGCCGACCCGGCCCGCGCCGCGCTCGCCGCGAGCGACGCCGAGAAGACGACCGTCGCCGCCTGGGACACGGCCCGCGAAGCCGCCCGCACCGCGACCGAGCGCGCGCGTGAGGCCGCCGCCGCCGAGTCCCGCGCCGAACTCGCCGCCGCCCGCGCCGCCGACGCCGCCGAGGCAGCCGGGAACGCCTACGACGCGGAGCGCCGCGCCGCCGAGTCCCTCGCCTCCGAGGAGCGCCTCGCGGAGCTCCTGAGCCTGCCGTCCTCCGGCTCCCCGCTCCCGGGCCAGCGCGCCGCCACCGCCTCCGACGCCGAGCCCGAGGAGGACGCCGGAACCGGCCAGGAGCCCCAGGGCCCGCTCACCGTCACCGAGTTCGACCGGTACGCCGACGAGCTGCGCGGCCTGCTCGACCAGGCCGTCGCCTCCGCCGAGCGCCAGCTCTTCGAACTGCGCACCGCCGCGGCCGACGACTCCCGCATCCTCGGCGCCCTCGGCGACGGCGGCCTGCTGCCGCCGGGACCCGACGTCCTGGCCACCGTCGAGTACCTCGGCGAGCACGGCATCCCCGCCCTCCCCGGCTGGCGCTACCTCGCCCAGGCCGTGGACCCCGCCGACCACGCCCGGGTCCTCGCCGCCCGCCCCGAGCTCGTCGACGGTGTGGTGATCACCGACCCCGTTTCGTACGGACGCGCCCGCGAGGTCCTCGGCAGCGCCGCCCTGCTGCCCCGCTCCGCCGTCGCCGTCGGCACCGCCGCCGCCCTGCTCGCCCCCGTACCCGCCCAGGAGACGGCCGAGGACACGGGCGTCTTCCTCGTCCCGCCGAACCCGGCCATGCACGACGAGCACGCGGCCGACGAGGAGCGGCACGCGCTGCGCGCCCGCGCGACCGCCCGCGACGAGGAGATCCGCACCCTCGCCGCCCGCCTCGCCGGCGACCGCGCCCTCGCGTCCCGGATCGGCGCCTGGCGCGCCGACTGCCCGTTCGGGATGCTCGCCGAGCTCGCGTCCGTCGCCACGACCGCCCGCGAGACCGCCGAGGCCGCCGCCACCACCCTGGAGGAGGCCCGCACGGCCCGTACGGAGGCCGACGAGGCCGCCACCGAGGCCGCCCGGCTCCGGGACGAGCGCCAGGAGGCCGCCCAGCGCGCCCGCCGTGTCGCCGACGCCCTCGCGGGCCTGGCGTTCCGGCTGCGCGAGCGGTCCGCCTGGCAGGCCAAGCTCCGCGAACTCGCCGACGACGCCACCGAGTCCGAGGCCCGCGCCCAGACCTGCCTGGAACGCGCCCGCGCCGCCGACGAGGACCGCCGCGCCGCCCAGCGCGCCGCCGACGACGCCCACCGCACCGCCCGCGCCCTGCGCGCCGAGCGCGCCGAGATCGCCGGAGCCCCCGACACCCTCCCCGAGGAGGACCCGGACGCACCCCGCGCCGCGCTCCCCACCCTCCGCGAGGCCTACCGGGCGGCCTCCCAGGTGTACGAGAAGGTCGGCGTCGGCGCCGACCTGCGCGCCGAGCAGGCCCGCGCCGAGAGCGACGAGTCCGCCGCCCTCGCCGAGCTCGACCGCCTCACGAACAAGGTCCGCACCCGAGCCGAACAGCTCCTGGAGTCCACCGACGGCGCCGACGGCCCGTCCCGGCAGGCCGCCGCCGCCCGCGCCGAGGCCCTCGTCCAGATGCTGGAGACCCGCGCCTCCGAGGCGAGCGAGAAGCTCGGCCGGCTCCGCGGCGAGGCCGAGCGCCTCGCCCCCGAGGACGGCGAGGCGCACACCGAGCTGCCCGAGGAGCTGGTGCCGGCCGACGCCGAGCGGGCCCAGGGCCTGCTCCGTACCGCCACCGGCGAACTCGCCTCCCGCACCGATGCCCTGGAGGCGGCCCGCGCCGCCCACGCCGGACTCCTCCGGGACCACCGGGCCGCCGAGGACGCGGCCGGCGGCTTCGACGAGACGGCGGCCCTGCTGCGGGACCTGCTCCGCGACCACGCGGACGAGGAGCGGGAGGAGACCGAGCCGTACCCCGGCACCCTGGAGGAGGCCCGTACGACGGCCGCCGAGGCGCGGCGCGCCCTGCGCGGCTGCACCGCCGAGCTGTCCGCCGCCGACGCCGCCGTGCGCGAGGCGAGCGACATCCTCGTCCGGCACGCCAACTCCACCCGCTACGAGCAGGTCCGCACCCCCGCCCGTCAGCAGATCCGCGAGCTTCCCGCGTCCGCGCTGCCCGAGCACGCCGCCAAGTGGGCCGAGGCCTTCGCGCCCCGGCTGCGGGTCCTCACCGACGAGCTGGAGCAGCTGGAGCGCAACCGCGACTCGATCGTCGACCGGCTGCGCGGCCTCGTGGAGTCCTCGCTCGCGACGCTCCGCTCCGCCCAGCGGCTCTCCCGGCTCCCCGAGGGCCTCGGCGAGTGGTCGGGCCAGGAGTTCCTGCGGATCCGCTTCGAGGAGCCCGACCAGGCCACGCTCGCCGAGCGGCTCGGCGAGGTCGTCGACGAGGCGACCCGCGCCGCCGTCAAGAAGAACTCCGACCTGCGGCGCGACGGCATGTCCCTGCTCCTCAGGGGCGTCCAGGCGGCGCTGGAGCCCAAGGGCGTCTCGGTCGAGATCCTCAAGCCGGACGCGGTGCTGCGCGCCGAGCGGGTCCCCGTCGGGCAGATGGGCGACGTCTTCTCCGGCGGCCAGCTGCTCACCGCGGCCATCGCCCTGTACTGCACGATGGCCGCGCTGCGCTCCAACGACCGGGGCCGCGACAAGCACCGGCACGCGGGCACGCTGTTCCTCGACAACCCGATCGGCCGCGCCAACGCCACGTACCTCCTGGAGCTCCAGCGGGCCGTGTCGGACGCGCTGGGCGTCCAGCTGCTCTACACGACGGGCCTGTTCGACACGACCGCGCTCGCCGAGTTCCCGCTGGTGATCCGGCTGCGCAACGACGCGGACCTGCGGGCGGGACTGAAGTACATCAGCGTGGAGGAGCACCTGCGTCCCGGGCTGCCGCAGCCCGGCGCGGAGGGGGAGACGATCCACGGCGAGATCACGGCGACGCGGATGTTCCGCCGCCACCAGTCCGACGACCCGGACGCCGCGTAGGACCTCGGCACCTGATGCACAACGGCGAGTGGCCCGGCCCCCCTTCGGGGACCGGGCCACTCGCCGTCGTTGCTCAGGCCGTCACGTCTTCGCTCAGGCCGCCTCGGACAGCGGGGTCGTCTCCGCCCGGCTCTCCTCGCGCCGCGCCCGTATCGACGGACGCGCCGTGCTGCTCGGCTCCGACACCACGCCGTTGCGCTGACGCCACACCTGACGGGTGATCCACACGTCGAGGACGCTCCAGGTGGCCACGACGGTCGAGGCCACCGCGGTGACGGTCATCGGGAACGCGAGCCAGGCGCCCGCGACCGAACAGTAGAAGGCCACCACGCCCTGGATGAGTGTCACCGACGTGATCATCACGGCCCGAACCGCGGCGTTGCGCACCGGATCGGGCATCCGCCGCCGGCCCCGCTCCTCCTCCACCCACAACGGCCGCAGCGACCGCCCCTCGTCTTCCATTGTCCTGTCACTCCCCACCACTGAACGACTTCAGGAGTGGCTGCCCGTCTTGAGCCCCTTTACGCGGACAGGACCCTCCCCGTACTCATTGACGCACGAGAGAGGGAAAAGGTTTCGTCCGGGTGGGGTCGAACCTGTCCCATGTCGCTGCGGAACGAACAGTTCCAGCCATCCGCGCAGGCAGGAGAAATGGCACACCATCAGGTGTCCTGCGCCACAGTGGCCGATCCCAACTCCTGTAATACCAGGACATCTCATGATCAACACTCACTCGACAGGCTGAAAATAGCTCGGACACGCCTTCGGGATGGCCGTGATGCAGTAGTAGGCTCGCGCCGCCGTTTGTTGAAATTCAAGGTTGACGCCGCGTGTTGACGCCGGACGTCACGAACGTGAAGGACCCCCGTCGCGCACGGGGGCCGAGCTGGGGGAGGCCATGCGCTTTCGCGGGAAGTCCATCCGCAGGAAGATCGTGGCGTTGCTGCTCGTACCGCTCGTCTCCCTCACCGGACTGTGGGGTTTCGCCACGGTCCTGACCGGCCGCGAGGCCGACCAGCTCCTCGACGTCGGCTACATCGTCGAGAAGGTCGGCTACCCCCTGGAGGACACCGCCCGGGTCATCCAGATAGAACGCCGCCAGTCGCTCATCTACCTCGCCGACCCCCGCGGCTCCGACGCCCTCGCCTCCCTCCGCGAGACCCGCCGGGCCACCGACCGGCAGATCGCCCGCATCCGCGCCAACGCCGACGACCCCGGCGTACGCGACGAGATGAGCCCGGTCACCACCCAGCGGCTCAACTCCCTCCTCGACGCGCTCGACGACCTCGGCTCGCTGCGCCGCTCCGTCGAGAACCGCGGCATCGGCCGCATGCAGGCCCTCGAGTTCTACAACCGGCTCGTCGACCCCTGCTACAGCTTCCTCATCACCCTCCACGCCCTCGAGAACGTGGAGATGGACAAGCAGGGCCGCGCCCTCGTCGGCATCACGCGTGCGCGTGAGCTGCTCTCCCGCGAGGACGCCCTCGTCCTCTCCGCGCTCGTCGCGGACCGCGTCACCGCCGAGGAGATCCGCGAGATCTCCGACCTCGTCGCCAACCGCGTGGCGTTCTACGAGGTCAACCTCGAACTCCTGCCCGCCACCGAGCGCCTGCGCTTCGAGAAGTACTGGCGCAGCCCCAAGACCCTGCCGCTGCGCACCGCCGAGAACGCCGTCATCGAAGAGGGCGCCACCGACAGCCCGCGCGCCATCACCGCCGAACGCTGGCAGGACCAGGCGAGCCCCGTCCTCGACGACCTCGCCCGCGAGAACACCGCCGCCGGCGACCGCTACCAGGAGCGGGTCCAGCCCGCCGCGTACAGCGTCCTCCTCAAGGTCGGCATCGCCGGGGTCCTGGGCTTCCTCGCCCTGCTCGCCTCGATCGTCATCTCCGTCCGCGTCGGCCGCTCGCTCATCCGCGACCTGCGCCGCCTGCAGAAGGAGGCCCAGGAGGTCTCCGGTGTCCGGCTGCCCAGCGTCATGCGCCGCCTCGCCGCCGGCGAACAGGTCGACGTCGGCACCGAGGTGCCCCACCTGAAGTACGGCGAGGACGAGGTGGGCCAGGTCGGCCAGGCCCTCAACACCCTCCAGCGCGCCGCCGTCGAGGCCGCCGTCAAGCAGGCGGAGCTGCGCCGGGGCGTCTCCGAGGTGTTCGTCAACCTCGCCCGCCGCAACCAGGTCCTGCTCCACCGCCAGCTCACCCTCCTCGACACCATGGAGCGGCGCACGGAGGACACCGACGAGCTGGCCGACCTCTTCCGCCTCGACCACCTCACCACCCGTATGCGCCGGCACGCCGAAGGCCTCGTCATCCTGTCCGGCGCCGCCCCCTCCCGCCAGTGGCGCAAGCCCGTCCAGCTCATGGACGTGGTCCGCGCCGCCGTCGCCGAGGTCGAGGACTACGAGCGGATCGAGGTGCGCCGGCTTCCCCGCCTCGGCGTGGGCGGCCCCGCCGTCGCGGACCTCACCCACCTCATCGCCGAACTCCTCGAGAACGCCACGGTGTACTCGCCGCCGCACACCGCCGTCCAGGTGCTCGGCGAGCGGGTGGCCAACGGCTTCACCCTGGAGATCCACGACCGCGGCCTCGGCATGAACCCCGACGCCCTGCTCGACGCCAACCTCCGGCTCGCCGAGACCCCCGAGTTCGAGCTCTCGGACACCGACCGCCTCGGCCTCTTCGTGGTCAGCCGGCTCGCCCAGCGCCAGAACGTCCGCGTCTCGCTCCAGACTTCCCCGTACGGAGGGACCACCGCGGTCGTCTTCATCCCGGCCGCGCTGCTCACCGACGCGCCCGAGACCCAGGGCGCCGGATTCCGGCTCGACCGCAAGACGCTGGAGCGCCCGGGGCGGCCCGACGAGGCCTCCGCCGACGGCGGCGCCCTGCCCACCCGCAGGCCGGCCCTCACCAAGGTCCCCGACGTGACCGAGGTCCCCGGACCGCTCGACGGACCCGTGGAGCTGGAGGCGCCGCTCGGCACCGAGGACTTCGACGTCCTCCTCGACCGCTCCGCCGACCTCCTCGACACCGACAGCGAGCGCGGCGGCCTCTTCCGGCCCCGCGACCGGCGCCGCACCGGCCTCGCGCCGGCCGGCGACCAGCACGAGCAGGCCCAGGACCGCACGGCGGGCCTGGACGCCCCCGCCGAGGGGACGCGCCTCAGCCCCGTGCCGCTGCCCCGCCGCCGTACCCCGACGCTCGTCGTGGACCACGGCCGCCGCCTCGACGAGCCGGACGGCACCCACACGCGGCCGGACCGCGCGCACCCGCAGGACGACCCGTGGGGAGAGCGCCGGGACACGGGCCCCACGCTCGTCCCCGTACGCCCGGAGGCTCCCGGGCGCCCGGGAAGTCCCGTACGACCGGAGGAGCAGGCCCCCGGCCCGTCGCCGGAGACGCCGGACCCGTTCGGCGGTCTGCCCCGCCGCGTCCGCCAGGCCAACCTCGCGCCCCAGTTGCGCGAGACCGAGGGCCCGGCCGGCAAGGGAGCCCGTACGGGCACCGGGGCGCCGGCCGAAGGACCCGACTCCTTCGAGCGCGACGCCGAGCAGGTACGCGCGCGCATGGCCGCCATGCAGCGCGGCTGGCAGCGCGGCCGGCGGGACAGCACCGAGCCGGACGACACGACAGCACCAGGAACGACACCGGAGGGGGACGGTCGATGACCGCACCGAACGCCGCAGCACCCAGCACGACCGGACACGGACACGGAAACGGCGAGCTGAACTGGCTCCTCGACGAGCTCGTCCAGCGCGTCGGGTCCATCCGGAAGGCCCTGGTGCTCTCCAGCGACGGACTCCCCACCGGCGCCTCCCAGGAGCTCACCCGGGAGGACGGCGAGCACCTCGCCGCCGTGGCCTCCGGTTTCCACAGCCTCGCCAAGGGCGTCGGCCGCCACTTCGAGGCGGGCAAGGTCCGCCAGACGGTCGTCGAGCTGGAGGACGCCTTCCTCTTCGTCACGGCCGCCGGGGACGGCAGCTGCCTCGCGGTGCTCGCGGACGCCGACTCGGACGTCGGCCAGGTCGCCTACGAGATGACGCTGATGGTGAAGCGGGTCGGGGCCCACCTCACGACGGCTCCCCGGACCGGCCTGCCCTCGGGAGGGTGAGTGGGACGGCATGAGTGACGAAGCCGAACGGACACAGCGGAAGCGCGACCTGACCCCCGGTCACCACCACTGGTTCGACGACGATGCCGGGCCGGTGGTCCGTCCGTACGCGATGACCCGCGGCCGGACGAGCGCCGCCACCCGGCACAGGCTCGACCTGATCGCGGTGGTCGTTCCCGAACCCGCCGCCGACGACCCCGGTCGGGACCAGACGCTCTCCCCGGAACACGTGGAGATCGTCGAACGCTGCTCCGAGCAGCCCCAGTCGATCGCCGAGCTCGCCGCCGGACTCGACCTCCCCGTCGGGGTGGTACGGGTCCTCGTCGGCGACCTCGTCGAGGACGAACTCGTCCATGTGACCCGCCCCGTTCCGCCGGCCGAGCTGCCGGACGTGAGCATCCTTCGCGAGGTGATCAATGGCCTTCGGGCGCTCTAGCCGCACCAAGCCCTACGTCGAGCCGGTGACCCTGAAGATCCTCGTCGCGGGCGGGTTCGGGGTCGGCAAGACGACGCTGGTGGGCGCGGTCAGCGAGATCAGACCGCTGCGGACCGAGGAGATCCTCAGCGAGGCGGGCCGGCCCGTCGACGACCTGCACGGCGTCGAGACCAAGACGACCACCACGGTCGCCATGGACTTCGGCCGGATCACGCTCCGCGAGGACCTGGTCCTCTACCTCTTCGGCACCCCGGGGCAGGACCGCTTCTGGTTCCTGTGGGACGAGCTGGCGCAGGGGGCCCTGGGCGCGATCGTCCTCGCGGACACCCGCCGCCTGGAGGACAGCTTCGCCGCCATCGACTACTTCGAGCGGCGCGGCATCCCCTTCACGGTCGCCGTCAACTGCTTCGAGGGCGCCCGGCGGTTCCCGGCGGAGAGCGTGCGCGGCGCGCTCGACCTGGACCCCGAGGTGGAGCTGCTGATGTGCGACGCCCGGGACCGCGAGTCCGTGAAGAACGTCCTCGTGGCGGTCGTCCAGCACGCCCTCGTCCTCGCGGACAGGAGCCCGGTCACCACGTGACGGTACGGGCGGTCGGCGCAGCGCCACCACCTGGGGTGGTCGTCGCACCGCCACCACCTGGGGCGGTCAGCGCACCGCCACCACCGCCGAACCGTGCCCGAACAGGCCCTGGTTCGCGGTGATGCCGACCCGCGCCCCCGGCACCTGCCGGTCGCCCGCCGCACCGCGCAGCTGCCAGGTCAGCTCGCAGACCTGGGCGATCGCCTGGGCGGGCACCGCCTCCCCGAAGGAGCCGAGGCCCCCGCTGGTGTTGACCGGCACACGCCCGCCGAGGGCCGTCGCGCCGTCCCGCAGCAGCTTGGCGCCCTCGCCCGGCGCGCAGAGCCCGATGTCCTCGTACCACTCCAGCTCCAGGGCGGTGGACAGGTCGTACACCTCCGCCAGGAACAGGTCCTCGGGCCCGAGCCCGGCCTCCTCGTAGGCGGCACGGGCGATCGAGGCGCGGAAGGCGTGCGGGGCGGGGGAGACGGCCGCCGCCGAGTCGGTCGCGATGTCGGGGAGGTCGAGCACCGCCTTGGGGTACGTGGGGGAGACGGTGGAGACGGCCCGGACCCGGACCGGGTCGGGGTGCCCGCGCCGGCGCGCGAACTCCATGCTGGACAACACGAGCGCGGCGCCCCCGTCCGAGGTGGCGCAGATGTCGAGGAGCCGCAGCGGATCGGCGACGACGGCGGAGGCCGCGACCTCCTCGGCCGTCACGCGCGCGCGGTAGCGGGCCAGCGGATTGAGCGCGCCGGCCGCCGCGTTCTTCACCTTCACCCGGGCGAAGTCCTCGGCCGTGTCGCCGTACAGCGCCATCCTGCGGCGGGCGTAGAGCGCGAAGTACGCCGGATTGGTCGCCCCGAGCACCCGGAACCGCAGCCAGTCCGGGTCACCCGGCCGCTCGCCGCCGGCCGGGGCGAGGAAGCCCTTCGGCGTCGAGTCCGCGCCGACGACCAGGACCACGTCGGCGAGGCCCGCGAGGATCTGGGCCCGGGCGGTCCCGATGGCCTGGGCGCCCGAGGCGCACGCGGCGTACACGCTGGTGACCCGCGCCCCCTGCCAGCCGAGTGCCTGCGCGAAGGTCGCCCCCGCCACGTACCCCGGATATCCGCACCGCATGGTGTCGGCGCCGACGACCGAGCCGATGTCGGACCAGTCCAGACCGGCGTCGGCGAGCGCGGCGCGTGCGGCGGCCGTCCCGTACGAGACGAAGCTCCGTCCCCATTTGCCCCAGGGGTGCATCCCGGCCCCGAGCACGGCGATGTCGTTCACGACCGCTCCTCCCGCTCCGGGCGCGCGACGGGGCGCCAGTTCCAGGTGGTCCAGATGTGCCGCTCGTCCACGTTCAGGACGCCGGGCACCACCTCGACCTCCGTCCCGACGGCGAGGTCGGCCGTCGTCACGCCGGGCGCCGCCTGCCCGAGCACCACCATCGCCTCGGCCGCGAGCTCGACCGCGACCAGGGTGTACGGCTCCCAGGGCGCGTCCGGGTCGGAGACGTAAGGGGCGGGCGGACGGTACCGGCCGTCGGTGTACGACCAGACCCGGCCGCGCGGCGAGAGCGGGACCTCGGCCAGCTCGCCGCCGCCCGGGCACCCGGGGTTGCGGCACCAGTCGTCCTCGCGCGGGAAGAAGACCGACGCGCAGGCCGTGCAGCGGGTGCCGAGCAGCCGGAACTCCGTCTCGGGCACGGTGTCGTCGGTGAACCACCCCGGCACCACAGGTCTGCGCGTCCGAGTCATCTCTCCGGCCTCCCGTGATCTGACGAAGCGTCAGAAGTGTGCCACGGGAGGCCGGTGCTGAGAAGGGATCAGTGACCGGCCACCGACCTCCGCGCCACCGGGAAGTCGAAGAAGGTCGACGGGAACGGCTCCGGCTTGAACGTGAAGTGCCACCACTCCTCCGGCAGGTTCACGAAGCCCTGCTCGGCCAGCGTTCCCCTGAGCAGATCCCGGTTGGCCCGCTGCTCGCCCCCGATCCGCGGATCATCGGTGTGCGAGAGGGTGTCGAAGCAGTCGAAGCCGGTGCCCATGTCCACGGAGTTGTCCGGAAAACGCTCCTCCTGGGGCGCGGTGCACTCCACGAGCTCCTCGCCCGGCACGTACGCGCGCGTGGGCGCCGCCGGCAGCCGCACGATCGTCAGATCCACCGTCGAACCCCGGCTGTGCCCGGACTTCTCCGCGATGTAACCGTCCGCGAACAGCCTCGACTTGTCGACGAGCGGATAGAACTCCTTCTTCATCCGCTCGTCCTCCAGGTCCTTCGCCCAGCGCACGAAGTGGTCCACGGCCCGCTGCGGCCGGTAGCAGTCGTACACCTTCAGCGTGTACCCCCGCGCGAGCAGCCGGAGCTGCGCCCGGTGCAGCGCCTCGGCCGCGGGGCGGGTCAGGATGCACAGCGGCTGTCGGTAGCCGTCCACCGGCTCGCCGACGAAGTCGTGCTCGGTCGTGTAGCGCATCTCCTGGAGGATCGTCGGATCCACGGAGCTCAGGGCCACGAACTCCCGGGGTGCCTTCGGCTCCGGCACGGCCGAGGCCGGGGGTGCGGGCGCGGCGACGGTTCCGGCGAAGGCGAGAAGCCCGGCCGCGGCCGTGACGGCGAGGGTACGGAGAGCGGTTGCGAGTCCTGTCATGCGCACCGTCTATCAGTAACGGCAGCGCCGGGAAAGGGTGATCGCATACGGTCGGGCCGTGAAGGACTCCCACTGCTCCGCGTGCGGCGCCGCCCACCTGCCCGACGCCGGCTGGCCCCGCACCTGCCCGGCCTGTGGCCACACCGCCTACCGCAACCCGCTGCCCGTCGCCGTCGCCCTCCTCCCCGTCACCGACGCGACGGGGACGGGTCTCGTGGTCATCACCCGCACCATCGAACCCGCGAGCGGCGGGATCGCCCTGCCCGGCGGCTTCATCGACCACGGTGAGGACTGGCGCGCCGCCGTCGCCCGCGAACTCCGCGAGGAGACCGGCATCCGGGCCTCGGCGGAGGACGTCCGCCTCGCCGACGCGCTGAGCTCCCCGGCCGGCCACCTCCTCCTCTTCGGCCTCCTCCCGCCCCGCCCGTCCGCACAACTCCCGCCGTCCACCCCGACGGACGAGACGAGCGGCCATCACGTCCTCAAGAAGCCGGCGGAACTGGCCTTCCCGCTCCACACGGAGGCGGTACGGAAGTGGTTCGCGGGGGAGTACGGCCGAGAGCGGGGCGCACGCTGAGCACGGGGCACACGCTGGTCGAGAGCGGGGCGCACGCTGAGCACGGGGCACACGCTGGCCGAGAGCGGGGCGCATGCCGAGCACGGGGCACACGCTGGTCGAGAGCGGGGCGCATGCTGAGCACGGGGGCGCACGCCGGGGCGGCGCGCGCCAGACGGATCGTCCAACTCTCCCGTGATAATGGGCTGTTATGACATGCTGTTCGCTCGCCGTCGTCCTTGGGCGACGCGGAGGAGGGGAGCGTCCATGAACGTCGGCTGGCCCGAGGCCGTCATCGCCCTGGCCGGTTTCGCGGCTGTCGTCGGCATGTTCTTCGCCATCAGGCACAGGATGCGCAAGGCGACCGTCCGCATGCCCGGTGTCACCGCGGGCTTCGAGGCCAACGACGAACAGCGAGGCCTCGCGGACCAGGAGTTGCAGGTCCACGACTCCGTACTCAAGCGCTCCGAGTTCGAGCTGTGGAAGGGTGTGCGGACCGCCTTCTTCCGCTCGAAGGTCAAGGGTTCGACGGTCAAGATCATCGGGGCGGACGGCACCGACACCACCGGAGCCCCGACCGGCACCGAAGGTCCCTGACGGACCGCACCGACACATCGGGAACGGGGCCACGGGATGCCGAACCGAGAACACGTCCACGTCGACCGCGCGGAGCAGCTGGCGCGGTCCGCAGCCGTCGTCGACCGGAGCGACGAGCAGCAGGCGCTCTTCTTCGAAGGGCCCGAGGGCATCGGGAAGACCTCGCTGCTCCGGGAGATCTACCGCCGCCACGCCGCGACCGGTGTCTACTACGTCGATCTGGAGCGCGTCGTCGAGAAGGACGACGTCCTGAGGGACCTGGCCCGGCAGGCACGTCGCCAGGACGTCCCCCTCCCCGGCTACCAGGCGGTGCGTTCGCAGCTGGCCCAGTCGGCGACCGTGAACGTGCACGACATGAGGGCGCGGAACTCCACCATCCAGATGGTCGTCAACACCTCAAGGGACCACAGGATCCAGCTGGAGGCCAAGACCGACGCCCTGCTGGACACCCTCGCCGGGGATGCCCGCAGTCCCGTCGTCTGTCTGGACGGCTTCGAGCACTGCGAGGCACCCATGCGCGGCTGGCTCGGCACGGAACTGCTCCCCGAGCTGCTCAGCCGACGCGGCACCAGCGTCTTCGTGGCCGGACGCCACGTGCCGAGCCTCGCGTACCCCCATGTCACCGCGGTCCGCACCCTGGCGTTGCCTCCCTTCGGCGTCGACGCCGTCGAGGAGTGGATCACCACGCTCGGCTTCGACAGCCTCAAAGGACAGGCGGCGAAGATCCACCGGAGTCACGACGGCGTCCCGGGACTGATACGGGAGTTCCTCGACCTCCACATCGAACCGCTCGGGACCGGGTGAGGCTGTCATGAACGACGAGTTGGTGCTGCGCGCGTTCGACCGGTTCGACCGCCTGCCCGCCGACGAGTGCCGGCTGATCGAGGCGCTGTCCGTGCACGACTTCTTCGACGCCCCGGTCGTCTCGTACACCGCGCGGGCGCTCGGCCTGGACATCGGCACCCGCGAGGTCGCAGCGAACCCCTTCGTGCAGAAGGACGCACTCGCGCACCCCTGGGCCGGGGAGGGGGAGGGCGGGAACGAGCGCGAGGCGGAGTCGTACGTCCTCCGGGGGTTCTTCCGGTCGGCGCTGACCGACCGTCTCCGCGAGACGGCGCCCGACCGCCATGCCCGAGCCCATCGCCTCGCCGCCGCCTACTACCACCAGCCTCTGGAACCGCTCCGGACCGACCGGCTCGACCGGTACGTGAAGGAGGTCCGTCACCTGGCCGCGGTCCGGCCGGACGCCTCCGTCACCCGGCTCGCCTCCTTCGCCCACAGCGCCCTCCTCGCCGGACGCGCCGAAGCGGCGGGCCGGGCCGCGACGGCGACGGTGAACGGCCTCGCCGCTTCCACCCCCGAGGCGCTCTCCCTCGCGACGATCGTCCGCTCCGTCGCGGAGATCCTCGGCGCGCCGGACAGGGCGGAGCACGGCACGGTCATGGCCCTGGAACAGCACCTCGCCGAGTACCCGCCGTCCCAGGACCCCGCCGTCTCACGGATCGTCATGCTCGCCGCCGACCTGGTCGCCTACTACACGGAGAGACGGGCCCCGGTGCTCTCCCTGACCGCCTCCGTCATGCCGGCGGCGGTGACCACCGTGGACCCGCGGGGCCTGCCCGCGTCCCCGGGCTGGGACGAACTGCGCATGTTCCAGGAGCTCGACGCGTTCTCCGCCACGATCAGGACCCGCACCCACCGCCTGGAGTTCCCGGATCGGAACGTCACGCGCCACCAGGTCAGGACGAAGCTGCGTGCGGCCCTCGGCGTGGAGTTCCAGGCGGCTCCCAGCACACCCGTGATCGTGGACCTCGTGCCCTGGGACGAGGACGGATTCCTGGACGACCTGCACCTCAAGGACCGCAACGGCGGCCCGGTCAACATGCTCACCTCGACCAACGTGAGGCTCCAGATCGCGAGAGGCGTCCACCGGCTCCTCACCTCGGAGGGGGACACCGACGCCGCGCCGGGTCGGGAGATCGTCCGGAGCCTCCAGGCCCTCGCGTGGAGCCCCGAGACGGACGAGATCACCTCCGTACTCCAGCTGGCGGCCCAGAACGACGACCTGGACGACGGACACCGGTGGCGGATCAGCCGACTCGTCCGCTACATGCCCGTGGTGGCGCTGATCGACGCCCACACGGGCCTGTCGTCCGAGGTGAACTACGCCTACAGCGACAAGCCCCGGGTGGACCGGATCGGCTGGGGCACCGTCCTGGTGTCGACGGAGCTCACGTTCCCCAGGGAGGTGGCTCAGAACCGGCTGCACGTCGTCACTCCGGCGGGACTGGAGGTCGCCGGCCCCCCGCGGGTGAGCGAGAACGCCGAGATCCGGCCGCTCGTCGAGGCCGACGCGACCGACGACGTCCAGGAGTTCGTCCTCGATGCCACGGAGGACGCCGAGAGCGCCTGGGAGCGCGGTGAACGCCTGACGCGGATCAACGTGGAACTGCCTTACGTCGTACCCCGGGAGAACTTCGTCCAGGCCCTCGCGGCGACCGCCCTCGGCACGGTGGTCTCCGTGGCGGCCGCGGTCCTGCAGGTCCTGCTGGACCCGTTCGTCTGGGCCCAGGTGGGTTCGGCGCTCCTCGCCGCCGGAGCCCTCGTGGTGGAGGTGGCCCGCAAGGGCCCCCGAGGCGGCGAGGCGAACCACGACAGCCTGTACGCCGTCGCGGACAGGCCCCTGAACAACGTGCGGAGGGTCAGCCTCGGGGTGGCGGTCGGCGCCCTGGCGACCACACCCCTGGGCAACGTCGTGGGGTGTGTCCTGTCCGCCGCGGCCGGACTGCTCTGCGCCTTCCTGGCCGCGGCCGTCCTGACGAGGATGCGCCACCGACATCTGCCCGCGGTCGGGGGCCGCGGCCGTGCGCGGGCACTGAGCGGCTGAGCCGCGCGCCGGTTCGGAGGGCGGGGCGAGGCCTCCCCGCTCTCAAGGGAGGCGAACGCCCGCACACCGGCAGGCCACGCTGTCGACCGGGCCGCGAGGCCACGTCCGTGCCCCGTCGGCAGGGGCGCGAGACGTGGATCCGTCAGCCGGGGATCGAACCGGGTCCCCTGGCGTCAGCCGCCGGCCCGAGGCCCTCACAGCCCCCGCACCACCACCGGCAGCCCCGCCTCCTCCATCCCGTCGTCCGTGACGCGTTCCACCACCACCCGGCCGTCCACGAGCCGCGACTGGTAGCGCTCGATCGTGGCCGGCTCCCAGCCGTCCCCGGTGTCCCGTACGACGAGCCCGCCACCGGTCCGCCCCGCGGCCGGCGCCCACACCTCCAGGACGAGCTCGTCCCCCTCTCCCCGCACGGGGAGCACCGCCCCCGCCCGGGCGAGCACCGGCACCCGGGAGAGCGGCGCGTCGAGCAGGACCTGCCCGGGACCCTCGTACGCGCGCCCCGTCGCCGTGTCGTACCAGCGGCCGCGCGGCAGCCGCACCGCCCGCCGGTCCGCGCCACGCGTCAGGACCGGCGCCACGAGCAGCGCGTCGCCGAGCAGGAACGCGTCCTCGCAGTCCCGCAGCACCCGGTCCTCGGGATTTCCCCACCACAGGGGGCGGACGTACGGCGCGCCCGTCATCCGGGCGAGCCGGGCGAGGGTCGTGAAGTACGGCCGCAGCCGCTCCCGTTCGGCCAGCGCCACGCGCGCGTGCTCCAGGACCTCCGGCCCGAACTCCCACGGTTCGCGCCGCCCCGCGTCGATCGCCGCGTGCGTACGGAAGAGGGGGAGCCACGCGCCCAGCTGGTACCAGCGCAGGAACAGCTCCGGGGACGGACTGCCGTCGAATCCGCCGACGTCAGGCCCCGAGTAGGGCACCCCGCACAGCCCCAGGCCCAGGACCAGGGCGAGCGAGGCCCGCAGCCCCGGCCAGCCGGTCGACACGTCGCCGGACCACGTGCCCCCGTACCGCTGCATGCCCGCCCAGCCGGACCGGGAGAACAGGAACGGCCGCTCGTCGGGGCGCAGTCGGCACAGCCCCTCGTACCCGGCGCGGGCCATCGCGAGCGCGTACACGTTGTGCGCCTCCCGGTGGTCGCCGCCCCGGCCCTCCAGCGCGTGCCGTGCCGAGCGGGGAAGCGTCGGGTCACCGAAGGGGACGAAGGACACCGGCTCGTTCATGTCGTGCCAGACCCCGGCGAAGCCCTGCCGCAGCCGCTCCTCGTACAGACCGCCCCACCACTCCCGTACCGCGGGATCGGTGAAGTCCGGGTAGGCGCACTCGCCGGGCCACACCACCCCGTGCACCTCCTCGCCGCGCGCGTCCTTCACGAAGACGTCCGCCGCCGACCCGCCGTCGTACACCGGGTCGCCCGGTTCCGCCTTCACCGCCGGGTCCACGATCGACACCAGGCGAACGCCCTGCTCCCGCAGCTCCTGCGCCAGCGCCGGCAGATCGGGGAACCGCTCCCGGTCGACCGTGAACACCCGGTGCCCGTCGTAGTGGTCGATGTCCAGGTGTACGGCGGACAGCGGCAGTCCCCGCTCCCGGTACCCGGCCACCACCCGCCGCACCTCCCGCGCGCTGCCGAAGCCCCAGCGCGCGTGCTGCGGCCCGAGCGCCCAGGACGGCGGCAGCGCGGGCGCGCCGGTCAGGGCCGCCCAGCCGTGCAGTACGCGCGCGGGGGTGCCGACGACCACCCAGCAGCGCAGCGGCCCGCCCGACATCCGCACCTCGCTGGTGCCGGGACGGTCGTGCCCGGACCCGGCGCCTTCCTCACCCTCGGCGAGGGTGACCAGGCCGTCCCAGGAGTTGTCGTGGAAGGCCAGGTGCGTGCCGGCGTCCGAGACCACGAACTGCACGGGCATGGTGATGTAGAGCGGATCGTCGCCGGGGCCGAAACGGCCCTTGGGGTCGGTGTTCCACAGCCGGTACGAGCCGTCCCGCAGGCGCGGCCCCGCCGACCGCCCGCCGAGCCCGAAGAACCGCGCGTCGGCCGGCACCTCACTGCGCTGCACCCAGCGCGCGCCTCGCGAGACCGTGCCCCTGCCTCTGGCCCTGTCGCCCAGGGCGGCCCCTGCCGAAGTCCGACCGCCCGGGCTCGCCACCGCCACCGCCCCCGGCCCGTCGCTGGGGCTCGTCACCGGCTCCCACCAGCGCGGCGGCAGGTCCCGGCGGAGCAGCACCCCGCCCGGCGTCCGCAGCTCCACCGCCCCGTGCCGGGAGACCGTCACCGTCACCCGCTCCGACACGATCCGCCAGCCGCCGTCGGTGTCCGGTTCGAGGGAGGCCCGGGGGTCCGCGTCCGGTGCCTCGCCGGCCAGGGCGTACGAGGGAAGCGGCTCCGCCCCGTCCCACCCCCAGAACACCGTGCCGCCCGACGACACCCGGATCCGCAGCGAGGACCGGGCGAACCGCACGGTCCCACCGCCCGGCGCCGCCTCCGCTTCCAACGCCGGTCCGGGCACCCTGGCCCGCTCCGGCCCCCGGGGCGGCAGCCCCCACGCGTCCGTACGGCGCTGCCGCCACGCCGAACGCACCACCCGCAAGCCCTGAACCGAACCGAACACCTTCATCGAACGCAGCAGTTCCCGACCGTCCATGCAGCTCACCCTGCCATCCGCCGGAGGCCGAACCAGCTCCGTTCAGCTGCCGTTCACCCATGGTGGGAGCACATGTTCAACTGCCTGACCATGGGCCGGCAGACCTGGTGCGAAAGACGATCACATGGCATCGTCCTGTCAGCCGCGTCACGCGCACACCCCAGCACGTGCGCGAGACACACGCAGACCCGCGTACAGCCAGGGAGCAGCCCCAAATGACATCTCCAGCGCCGATCGAGCCCCTCTGGCAGCCGGACGAGGAACGCATCGCCACGGCCGCCGTCACCCGCTTCCAGGCCTGGGCCGCCGAGCACCACGGCGCCCCCGCCGAGGGCGGGTACCCGGCGCTCCACCGCTGGTCGGTCGAGGACCTCGAAGCCTTCTGGCAGGCCGTCGTCGAGTGGTTCGACCTCCGCTTCTCGACCCCGTACGAGCGGGTGCTCGGCGACCGCTCCATGCCCGGCGCCGACTGGTTCCCCGGCGCCACCCTCAACTACGCCGAGCACGCCCTGCGCGCCGCCGACGAGCGCCCCCACGACACGGCCCTGCTCCATGTGGACGAGACACATGAGCCCACGCCCATCACCTGGGGCGAGCTCCGCCGCCAGGTCGGCTCCCTCGCCGCCGAGCTGCGCGCCCTCGGCGTGAACCCCGGCGACCGCGTCAGCGGCTACCTGCCCAACGTCCCCCAGTCCGTCGTCGCGCTGCTCGCCACCGCCGCGGTCGGCGCCGTGTGGACCTCCTGCGCCCCGGACTTCGGCGCCCGCAGCGTCCTCGACCGCTTCCAGCAGGTCGAGCCGGTCGTCCTCTTCACCGTCGACGGCTACCGATACGGCGGCAAGGAGCACGACCGCCGCGACACCGTCGCCGAGCTGCGCGCCGAGCTCCCCACCCTCCGCGCCGTCGTCCACATCCCGCTCCTCGGCACCCCGGCCCCCGAAGGCACCCTCGCCTGGTCCGACCTGGTCGCCGCCGACGTCGAGCCGGTCTACGAGCAGGTGCCGTTCGCGCACCCGCTGTGGGTCCTGTACTCCTCGGGCACGACCGGTCTGCCGAAGGCGATCGTCCAGTCCCAGGGCGGCATCCTCGTCGAGCACGTCAAGCAGCTGGGCCTGCACTGCGACCTCGGCCCCGAGGACGTGTTCTTCTGGTACACCTCCACCGGCTGGATGATGTGGAACTTCCTCGTCTCCGGCCTGCTCACCGGCACGACCGTCGTCCTGTACGACGGCAGCCCCGGCTACCCGGACACCGCCGCCCAGTGGCGCGTTGCCGAACGCACCGGAGCCACCCTCTACGGCACCTCCGCCGCGTATGTGATGGCCTGCGCCAAGGCGGACGTCCACCCCGGCCGGGACTTCGACCTCTCCGCCGTGAAGTGCGTCGCCACCACCGGCTCCCCGCTGCCTCCCGACGGTTTCCGCTGGCTCCACGACGAGGTCCGCGAGAACCTGTGGATCGCCTCCGTCAGCGGCGGCACGGACGTCTGCTCCTGCTTCGCGGGCGCCGTCCCCACGCTCCCCGTCCACATCGGCGAGCTCCAGGCGGCGGGCCTCGGCACCGACCTCCAGTCCTGGGACCCCTCCGGGAAGCCCCTGATCGGCGAGGTCGGCGAACTCGTCGTCACCAACCCCATGCCGTCCATGCCGATCCACTTCTGGAACGACCCCGACGGCAGCCGCTACCGCGACAGCTACTTCGAGATGTTCCCGGGCGTCTGGCGCCACGGAGACTGGATCACGATCACGGACCACGGCTCGGTCGTGATCCACGGCCGCTCCGACTCCACCCTGAACCGCCAGGGCGTCCGGATGGGGAGCGCCGATATCTATGAGGCCGTCGAGCGCCTCCCCGAGATCCGTGAGTCGCTGGTCATCGGCCTGGAGGAGCCGGACGGCGGGTACTGGATGCCGCTCTTCGTGCACCTCGTGGAGGGCGTCACCCTGGACGACGAGCTGATCGACCGCATCAAGCGGACGATCCGCAGCGAACTCTCCCCGCGCCACGTCCCCGACGAGATCATCGAGGTCCCGGGCGTCCCGCACACGCTCACGGGCAAGCGCATCGAGGTCCCGGTCAAGCGCCTCCTCCAGGGCACCCCGCTGGCCAAGGCCGTCAACGCCGGCTCGGTCGACGACCTCGGCCTGCTTCACTTCTACGAGACCCTGGCGGCCAACCGCCGCGGCTAGATCTCGTCATGGCAGGGGCCCCGCCGATCCGACCGGATCGGCGGGGCCCCTGGCACTTCGGACAAGCCCTCGGACAAGCCCCCAGGTCAGCCCCTCGGCAGTTCGCCGGCCGCCGGAGCCACCGCCTTGGCGAGCACCGCAGAGACCCCGAGGACCGTCCCCGCCCGTCCGGCCGAAGTCGTCTCGGTGAGGACGGTGCGCTCACCGAGGAACGCCGACGTCGTGCGGTCGAAGATCCACTGGGTCTGCTCACCGTGCGCGGTACGGGCCACGGCGACGCCCTCGCGCCCTGCCGCGTCCTTCGCGGACGGCAGGACGGTCACCCCGGGGATCCGCGCCGCCGCGTCGTACAGCGCGGCGGTGACCTTCGGCGGAGCCCAGGTCTCGGCGAGCAGGGTCCCGATCGCGGTGAACGCCCGCTGATCGGCGTCGCCCACGCCCGCGCGGGTCTGCTCCCGGACCAGGCGCAGCAGCGCGTCCGGATCCGTGGGGAGGGCCGCCACGTACGCGTGGGTGGGATTCGTGACGGAGGGCGCCGCCGTTTCCAGGGTGGTCTTCCGGGGCGTGGCGCCGGGACCGTCCAACTCGTACACGGGCCCTTCGGCACCCAGTTCCGTGTCGGCGGCACCGGGCTCACGCAGCAGCCCCGGCCGGCTGCCGTCGACGGAGAGCCACACCTCGCGCTGATGCGCGGGCGGCAGCGCGGCGGGACCGCCGGAAGCTCCGCGCCCCGCGTGGGCGACGAGGCTCTTGACGTACACGTAGCCACCGGGCGGGGCATCCGGCGCGGGAGCGGCGGCCGCGGCGAGCGCGGCACCTGACAGAACCCGCACGGCCTCGGGCGAGGCCTGCTGCCGGACCGTTGTGCCACCGTCCCGGGGCGCGAGCACGGCGACCCCGGCGACGATCGCACAGGCGGCCATGGGCGCGGCGATCCAGCCGGGCCGAAGCCTCCGGCGCGCACGCACCGGGCGGGCGGTCGGGCCGTCACCGGCGGCGAGGGCGGTCCGCAGAACGGCGTGCCGGAGGTGCTGCTCCCGCTCCGCCGTCAGCTCGGGCACCGGAGGCGGCGGCAGCAGCACGGCGAGCTCGGCACACAGAAGCTCGTCGGCGTCGGCGTGCGGGCGGGGGGCGAAGGCGTTCATGCCTGGTTCTCCGAGGTGGGTCGGGGCCCGCGGGCCGGCGGGACGGACGAGTGGACGACGACGGGGGTGGCAGGGGCAGGGGCCACGGCCCCCGGTACCGCGAGGGGTTCGGCGTGGTCCGAGGACAGGGAAGCGGGGGAGCGGAGGCGAGCGGCTTCGGAGCTGGCCGCGGGCCCGTTCACGGAGCCGGCTGCGGTTCCGGGCGCGCAGCCGGCCACGGGCACGGGCAGGGAGCCGGCCGCGGACCCGAGCTCAGAGCCGATCACGCGCTCGGTCACGGGTCCGGTCACGGAGCCGGCCACGGCCCCGGGCGCGCAGCCGGCCACGGGCACGGGCAAGGAGCCGGCCGCGGCGCCGGGCTCGTAGCCGGTCACGCGCCCGTTCACGGAGCCGGCTGCGGCCCCGGGCGCGCAGCCGGCCACGGGCACGGTCACGGAGCCGCCGTCCAGAGGCTCACCCGCCCCCGCCGCGCCGACGGCGCCCGGCCGGCCGCCCGAGCGGATCGCGGCAGCGGCGGAGCGCTCCCGGCGCCTGCCCGCGCGCAGTTCGGCCTCGGCGAGCTTCCGGAGGCGTTCGCGGGCCCGGGACAGCCGGGAGCGGACGGTGCCGACCGGGATGCCCAGCGCCTCGCCGGCCGCCGCGTAATCCAGGCCCGCCCACACGACGAGCGTGAACACCTCGCGTTCGCGCCGCCCGAGCCTGCCGAGAGCCACGCGCGCGGCGCGGATCTGCTCCCCGTCCGTCATCCGGGCGAGGACGTCGTCGGCGAAGTCCGGCAGGACGCCGCGCTCGGGGATCCTGGCGAGCGCCGCGTCCCGCCGACGCGCCTCGCGGGCCGCGCCGCGCAGGATGTTGGTCGCGATGCCCAGCAGCCACGGGCGCAGGCTGCCGCCGTCGGCGTGCACCTTCCCGCGACAGCGCCAGGCCTCCAGGAACGCGGCGGACACGACGTCCTCCGCGGCCGCCCGGTCCCCGCACACCCGGTACGCGTAGTGGTAGAGCACGCGTGCGTGCTCGTCGTACGCCTCTCCGAGCGCCGCGGGGTCCCCGGCGCGGAAACGATCTCTCATTGGTGATTCCACATCTGGCACTGGGCGGTGGTTCGTCCGGGTTCCGGTGACCTGGACCACACGCCCCGCCGATGTGGCCCAGGTCACGGGAACGCCCAGCCCGGCGCGAGCAGTGCTGGGCATGAACGATTCCTCGACACCCCGCAGTACGCGCCGAACCACACCCCGAAGCACCGACTCCCCGACCCCCGACACCCGCAACGCAGACCCCCGTACCCCCGGCCGCCGCACCGTCCTGCGCACCCTGGCCCTGGCCGGAGTCCTCGCCGGTACCACCTTCTCCGCCCTGCCCCCGACCGCCCTGGCGGCGTCCGGCACCCCCGAGACGCACACCCTGACGATCCGGCACCTCGACCGCGCGGGCGCCGCCACCGGTGGCTACACCACCCACGTCACCGGCATCTCGGGCCCCGGCGCGCACGAGGAGGCCGCGCCCTACGACGAGTCCGGCACGGTCACCGTCCGCCTGCCCGAGGGGCGCTACCTGCTGGACTCCACGCTGTACGGCTCCGATCCCGCGACCGGCACCGACTGGGTCGTCCAGCCCCGCCTGGACCTGAACCGCGACACGACCGTCACCGTCGACGCCCGCACGACCGCCCCGGTGGACGTCCGCCCGCCGGAGTCCGGGGCCCGCTACCTGAACGGCATCGGGTTCGTCGAGGTCACCCACGAGGGGACCACTCGCTCCGCGAACATCATCACGGCCCGTGAGGGCGTGCGGGTGGCCCACCTCGGCCCGGCCTCCGAACCGGGTTCGGTCAAGGAGTGGTTCGACACCTACTGGTCCGGCGCGCGCGCCGACTACGGGCTCGGCTACACCTTCACCTCGGACCGCGCCCTGACCGGTCTCGTCCGGCACCCGGCGGCCGACAAGCTGGCCACCCTCAAGATCCGCGGAGCCGCCCCCGAGGGCCCGACCGGAACGGGGTTCGTCTCCGTCCAGCCCAGCGCGGGCCCCACCATCGGTCTCGCCCGGTCCCTCGACCTCCCCGCCGCCGCGACCGTCATGGTCAATCCGGAGCGGGGCCGCTGGGACGTCGAATACACGGGTCCTTCCGCCCCCGAGACCCCGCCCAACCGCTACGTCGCGAACGGAATCGCGGTCCACGCGGGCGCGACCACCACGCACACCTTCGACAACGCCGTCTTCGGCCCCGCGCTCGACGCCTCGCCCGGCGCCCGCCCGGCCGGTGTCCGGGACGGCGACAGGATCGCGCTCGACGTTCCGCTCCTCGCCGACGGGGACGGCCACGCGCCCAGCGCACCGCGCTTCCACAGCGCGACCACCACGCTCCACCGCGACGGCGTCCTGATCGGCACCCGCCGGGGCGAGCCCGGCCGTGCCGAGTTCACCACGACCCCCGGAGCGGCCTCGTACCGCCTGACCGCCTCGGCGACCCGGGGCGACGGCTCGGCTTCGAGCGGGCGCGTCACCGCCTCCTGGACCTTCACCTCGGCCCAGGCAGCCCGCCCGGCAGCCCTTCCCCTCAGCGCGGTCCGCTTCACCCCGGACCTCGCTCTCGACGGCGCCGCCCCCGCGGGCACGGTGCTGCGCGTGCCGTTCTCCGTCCAGGGCGCGGCCGCGCGGACCGGCGTCCGGTCCCTGAGCGTGTCGATGTCCGCCGACAACGGCGCCACCTGGACCCGTGTGCCCGTCGTCGACGGCCGGGTGGCCTTCCGCACCCCGGCCCACGGCCGGACCGTCTCGCTCCGCGCCGAACTCACCGACGCGCACGGCAACACCCTCACCCAGACCCAGCGCAACGCCTTCCGCACCCGCTGAACAACGGCCCCCGAACGCTCCGGGACAGACCCAGGCCTGTCCCGGAGCGCCCGCACCTCACGAACCAGGCTCCGCACCGGCGGAAGGACAACCCGCCCAGGCCGTCACCCGCCGTACGTCGCCTGCGCGTCCCCCAGGACCTCGGCGAAGTCCGCCGCAAGACGCACGGCGTCCGCAGGCGCCAGCGTCGCCGTCGTGATCCGTACCGCGGGCGGGGCCGTGATGCGGAACCGCGCCCCGGCCGCGACCCACCACCCCTGCGTCCGCAGCCCGTTGACGACCGCCGACTCGTCGCGCACGGGCACCCACACGTTCAGGCCGCTCGCCCCGACCGCACGGATCCCGTACGCGCCGAGCGCCCCGATCAGCGCCGCGCGCCGTTCCGCGTACGCCTCCTCGCCCGCCGCCACCAGGTCGCGTACGGCCTCGTCGGCGAACAGGCCGGCCACCGTCTCCTGCAGGACGTGACTGACCCAGCCGGAGGTCATCAGCATCCGCCCGTCGTGCCGCGCCAGCGTCACCGCGTCGCACGCGACCCCGGCCCAGCGCAGGTCGATGCCGAGGTGCTTCGACACGGTCCGCACCTGCGCCCACCGTTCGAGCCCCGCCGCCGCGAGGGTGTACGCCGCGGCCCCGCCGACCTCCGCGTTGTGGTCGTCCTCGACGACGAGCACCTCGGGGAACTCCCTGAGCACCGCCACCAGTTCGTCCCGACGCGCGCGCGTGAAGAACGCGCCGGTCGGGCACTGGCCCCGCGGACTGCACACCACCGCACGCACTCCGCCCCGCAGCGCGGTCCGCAGCGAGTCCGGCACGAGCCCCTCGCCGTCCACCGCCACCGGGACCGACCGCAGCCCCAACGCGGGCACCAGGTCGAGGAGATGGTGGAAGCCGGGGTCCTCCACCGCCACGGCGTCCCCGGGCCGCAGCTCCGTCGAGAGCAGCCGGGCGATGCAGTCCAGGGCGCCGTGCGCGAACGTCACATGCTCCGCCGACACCCCGTCCCGCTCGAACCACGCCCGGGTGGACTCCTCCAGGTGCGCGAGCCGAGGCGCGGCACGATGGGACCCGTACACCGGGGCGACCGCCGCCGGGGGCCGCAGTACGGGCAGAAAGGCCGGGTCCGGATGGCCGCCGGCGAGGTCCACCAGGCCGGCGGGCACGCGCGGCGGACGCCGCGAGGCCACCGAGGGCACCTCGGCGACCACGGTTCCGCCACGCCCGCGCGTGACGATCAACCCCCGCTGCCGCAACTCCTTGTAGGCCGTCGCGACGGTCCCCGGACTCACCCCCAGCTCGTCGGCGAGCCGCCGCACCGGCGGCAGGGCGTCGCCCGGGGCGAGCCCGCCCTCGGACACGCCCCGCTCCACGGACGCGGCAATCCCCTTGGCCGTCGCCCCTTCGATCGCATATTGTGCTGCCACGTAATCAAGTATGTATCAATACAAAGAAGTTGGCAAGGGGGACCCATGAGCCGCAGCACCGCCCGACCCGCCCGCCCACCCCTCAAGGAACGCATCCCCGGCGGCACCGACGGCCGCCGCATGCTGCTCATCGGCTTCATCGACAAGTGCGGCACCGGACTCTGGTCCACGGCCATGGCCCTCTACTTCACCTACGTCACCGGCCTCGGCCTCGGCCAGGTCGGCCTCCTCATCGCCCTCTCCGGCGCCGCCGGCATCGCCGGCGCCCCGCTCGGCGGCCGTCTCGCCGACCGCTTCCCCCTCGTCCGCGTCATCATCTGCACCCAACTCCTCCGCGCCGCCGCCCTCCTCGCCCTCCTCACCACCGACGACTACCTGCTGCTCGTCCTCTTCTCCGCAGCCGGCGCCCTCCCCGACCGCGCCACCAACGTCCTCACCAAGCTCTACGCGGCCCGCGTCGCCGGCCCCGACCGCGTCCGCTACCAGGCCATCAACCGCACCACCTCCAACCTCGGCTGGACCCTCGGCGGCCTCGGCGCCGCCGCCGCACTCGCCATCGGCTCCACCACGGCCTTCCAGCTCCTGCTCATCGGCGACGCCCTGTCGTACCTCGTGATGGCCGCCCTCACCCTCCGCTGCGCCGAACCCCCCGCCCCCGCCGCCTCCCGCATCGCCGCGGCCTCCACCGACCCGGCCCCCACGACCAAGCCCTCCAACCCCTGGCGCGACCGCGGCTTCCTCGCCTTCACCGCCGGCGAGGCCGTCTTCTTCCTCCACGACTCGATCCTCCAGGTCGCCCTGCCGCTCTGGATCGTCCACGCCACCGACGCCCCCGTCGGCCTCGCGCCGCTCCTGATGGTGATCAACAGCGCGCTCGTCGTGCTCTTCCAGGTCCCCCTCTCCCGCTTCGGCGCCACCACCGACGCCGCCCGCCGCCTCCTCGGCCCCCTGGCCGGACTCTTCGCCGCCGGCACGCTCGCCCTCGCCGTCTCCGCCCTCGGCGGCCGCACGCTCGCCGTCACCTCCCTGATCACCGCCGCGGTCGTCCTCACCTTCGCCGAGATGATCCACACCCTCGCCTCCTGGGAGATCTCCGTCGCCCTCGCCCCCGAGGACGCCCAGGGCGCCTATCTCGGAGTCCACGGCCTCGCCCAGTCCACCCAGCGCTTCGCCGGCCCCCTCCTCATGACCGGCCTCGTCTCCGCAGGCCCCCTCGCCTGGCCGTTCCTCGGCGCCGCCCTGGTCGCGACCGCCGCCGCCCAGAACCGACTCGTCCGCCGACGCCTCACCGAACCGTCACTGTCAGTGGCGGAGGTTACGGTGAGTGAGCACTGATCGGAGCGTCACCAGGGGGAGACATGACCCGCACCGGCACCACGACCGCACAGCTTCGCCGCGCCCTGCGCCGCGAAGTCCCCAGCACCGTCGGACTCCTCGCCGACGAGCAGGACTTCGCCGCCATGCGCCAGTACGAGACCTTCGCCTTCGACGACCACCGCACCTACCTGCGGCAGATCGAGGCCCTCCTCAGGACCCTCGCCCGGCAGGGCGGCCACACCACCGTCACCCTCTTCGACCCCGAGGAGTACGCGGCCTGGTGCACCGAGACCGGCACCGACCCCGACCACCCCACGAGCCGCAGCCGCTTCACCGCCCACCTGGCCACCACCGGCCCCGGCGTCACCTACACCGGACAACCCCTCACCACCCTCCTTCCCGAGCTCGTCGACACCGCCGTCCGACAGGCCACCTGGGAGTACGCCACCACCGTCCTCGCCACCGCCGGCGACTGCGCCGACTGCGGCCAGGACATCGGCAAGGCCGCGTACGAGCGGGCGGGCCGACTTCTCGTACGACTCCTCGAAGCCGCGGGACCCGGTACCCACCACCTCGTCTGCAGCGTCCAGGCCGCCGACGACCAACTCCTCGCCGTCCTCCACACCCACGGCACCACACCCCCCGAGGACGCCACAGGACCCGAGTTCACCGCCGTGCTCGCCGCCGGCATCGCCCTCGCGGCACCCGGCGGCGTCGTCCTGCGAACCACCACCCCCGGCGCCCCCGACCGACTCCACGGCTGGCGCCTCGCCGCCGACACCCTGATCCCCCTCACCGAGGCCGAGGTCTTCGCCGCCTACTGCACCGACGCCCGGACCGGCGAACCCCTCTCACCGGAACCGGGCGTCGAATACCGCGCCGGCCACCCCCTCGAACCCGACCCCCACGACGACTGGACCACCCACCACTGAGAGCCCGCGCCCACACACGACGGAGGGGCTCCCCGCCACCAAGTGACGGGAAGCCCCTCCATCGACCACCTCAGGGGATCACTCCCCGGACAGCACCGCCTGCGCGGCGATCCGCGCCTCGTGCGCCGTGTCCGCGGCCCGCGCCGCGGCCGCGGCACGCTCGCACTGCGCCAGCGTGTGCTTGGCGAGCGTCGCCCGCACATACGGAATCGACGCCGCACCCATGGAAAGGGAGGTGACACCCAGACCCGTCAGCACACACGCGAGCAGCGGATCCGAAGCGGCCTCGCCACAGACACCACAGCTCTTGCCCTCGGCCTTGGCCGCCTCGGCGGACAGCGCCACCAGGTCGAGCAGCGCCGGCTGCCACGGGTCCTGGAGCCGCGACACCGCACCCACCTGACGGTCGGCCGCGAAGGTGTACTGCGCCAGGTCGTTCGTGCCCAGCGACAGGAACTCGACCTCCTGCAGGATCGAGCGCGCCCGCAGCGCGGCCGAGGGAATCTCGACCATCGCACCGAACTTCGCCCGCAGCCCCGCCTCACGGCAGGCGTCGGCGAACGCCTTCGCGTCCGTACGGTCGGCCACCATCGGAGCCATGACCTCGAGGTACACCGGCAGCCCCTCGGCCGCCTTCGCCAGCGCGGTCAGCTGCGTCCGCAGCACCTCCGGGTGGTCGAGCAGCGACCGCAGACCCCGCACACCGAGCGCCGGGTTCGGCTCGTCCGCCGGCGTCAGGAAGTCCAGCGGCTTGTCGGCACCCGCGTCGAGCACCCGCACGACCACACGGCCCTCGGGGAAGGCCTCCAGAACCTTGCGGTACGCCTCGACCTGCTTCTCCTCGGACGGCGCCTTCTTGCTGTCGTCCAGGAAGAGGAACTCCGTACGGAACAGACCGACACCCTCGGCACCGGCCTCCACCGCCGCCGGCACGTCCGCCGGACCACCGACGTTCGCGAGCAGCGGCACCTTGTGACCGTCGGAGGTCGCGCCCGGACCGCTGGACGTCGCCAGCGCCGCCTTGCGCTCGGCGGCCGCCTTCGTCAGCGCCGCCTTCTTCTCCTCGCTCGGGTCCACGAAGAGCTCACCGGTGGAACCGTCGACCGCGATGAGCGTGCCCTCGGCCAGCTCACCCGCGCCCGGCAGCGCCACGATGGCCGGCACGCCCAGCGCCCGCGCGAGGATCGCGCTGTGGCTGGTCGGACCGCCCTCCTCCGTCACGAACCCGAGCACGAGCGCCGGGTCGAGCAGCGCCGTGTCGGCGGGCGCCAGGTCCCGCGCGATCAGGATGTACGGCTCGTCACTGTCCGGCACGCCGGGCATCGGCACACCGAGCAGCCGCGCGACGATACGGTTCCGCACGTCGTCCAGGTCCGCGACCCGGCCCGCCATGTACTCGCCGGCACCCGCGAGCAGCTCGCGGTAGTGCGAGAACGCGTCGTAGATACCGCGCTCGGCGGTGCTGCCGACCGCGATCCGGCGGTCGACGTCGGCGATGAGCTCCGGGTCCTGGGCGATCATCGCCTGGGCCTCCAGCACCGCCTGGGCCTCACCACCGGCCAGATTGCCCCGGGCAATCAGGTCCGCGGCCACAGCCTCCACGGCCTGACGGGCGCGCCCCTGTTCGCGCTCCGCCTCGTCCGCGGGGATCTGCTTGGCCGGCGGCTCCAGGACCGCGGTACCCATGTGCCGGACCTCGCCGATCGCCACTCCGTGGCTGACGCCGACGCCTCGCAGCGTTGTCTCCATCTCACCCGTCTCCGATAGAGCGACGGCCCCTGCCGTCGCGTTGAATGTCGAACTCGCGGTCGTCACGAGGACGGACCGGCTCAGCTCCAGCCGAAGAGCACGTCGTCGGCCTTCACATCGCCGTCCTCGACGACATCGGAGAGCGAGTCCGCGGTGGCCTCCAGGGCCACGATGGGACAGATGGGGGACTTGCCGGCGGCCTCGACCTCGGCGGGGTTCCAACGGACGACGGCCTGCCCGCGCGTCACCCGGTCACCCTTGTTCACGAGGAGCTCGAAGCCCTGCCCGTTGAGCTGGACGGTGTCGATGCCGAGGTGCGTCAGCACGCCGTGTCCCTCGTCGTCCACGACGACGAAGGCATGGGGGTGCATGGAGACGACGACCCCGTCGAGCGGGGAAACGGCCTCAGAGGGCTCACGTACGGGATCGATGGCGGTACCGGGACCGACCATCGCACCGGAGAAGACCGGGTCGGGAACTGCGGCGAGACCGATGGCGCGTCCAGCAAGCGGCGACGTCACGGTTGTCATGGGAAGCCTCCCAGGGGCGGAGATTGTGTTGCGCCGTCACTACCTGTCCTGGACGGCGTACTGTTCTGAAGCGTATGTCATAGGAAGTCCCGGTTCCGCACGAGACGTACCCGTTGTGCGGAGCCAGGTACTACCGGAACGATTTGCCTCTACTGACGGTGGGATGTACTGTCGTACTCCTGCCTGACCCCAACGCGGCCTTGAGTCGCGGGTCGGCAGCACCTATCAAGCCAGATCCTAACCCCAGTGGTCTACACCTCTGCGTGCTCGCAGGGGATGTGGTCAGGGGGGCCGAGAAAGCCTGGTAATGTTCAACCCCGCCGGGAACGGAAAACGCGAAAAGCGAATTTCGACCCCAGCAGCCCGCTCCAGCGGGTGGCAGAAACGGAAATCGGATCTGCTAAGCTGGAAAACGAAGGAAGCGCCCGGAGGGCCTGGAAACAGGAACGAAGGAAGCGTCCGCACCTTGAGAACTCAACAGCGTGCCAAAAATCAACGCCAGATT